>JABMRP010001369.1 GCA_013202535.1 Planctomycetota bacterium | reverse complement strand
CCGCCGGAGAAGTAAACTGCAAGTTCGCCAGAAAAGGTTGTGTGCCACTGCTTGCTTGCAAGCAGTGCCGCGGGGTTGAGCTTACGACCCGACAAGCAAGCAGTGGCACACGTTTCCATCAGTGTCGCCTGTCTCAACGAGCGCCTACGCCACCTCCGGATACTTGCCGTATTGCCGCAAAGCGTCGAGCATGGCCCGATAGTTTTCGGGCTTCACGCCGCGGTGGATCGTGTTGCTGGAGGAGAGAATCAGCCGGCCGGCGGCGCCGCCGTCGCGCAGACATTGCCGCGTTTCCTCGGCCACTTCGTCCGGCGTGCCATCGCACAAGGCGCCGGTGCAGTCGACGTTGCCTTTGAGACACAGCCGGTCGCCGTATCGCTCCCTCATGCCGGCCATCGTGTAGCCGGCGCCGGGATCGATCGGGTCGAGGCAGTCGATGCCGCACTCGATCCAGAAGTCGACCACCGAGTCGATGTTGCCGTCGCAATGCTTGATGCAAAGGTAGCCCAGTTCCTTGTAACCGGCGAACACCTCGCGAAAGCTCGGCCCGAGGACGTCGAAGTAGGTCTGGGCCCGCATCAGCAACCCTTCGGCGTTGGCCACGTCGTCGGTCGTGGCGACGATTTGCGTGCCGTAACGCCGCCGGGCGACAGCCGCCAACGCGAGATTGTAGCGGACGACCCGGCCGAGCAGTTCGGCAAACGCCTCGGGCTCCGTCAGCAGACCCACCAGGGCGTTTTCGTATCCCAGCAGATCGCGCATGTCGGAGAACCCGTCGCGCAGGTTCAGGATCACCGCCCGACGGTCACCGAATCGCTCGATCGCCTTCTCCACCGTAGCCAGCCGATGCGGCGCCTCGGGGTCGGGAAATTCGTAATCCCCATGGCGGACGATGTCTTCGATCGGACTGGCCAACAGCGCCGGGATACAGTCGCCGGTCAACTGCCGACGAATATGCCATTCGTCGACCAGCGTCTTCTCGTCGATCGATTCCGAGCGGTAATCGGCCCGAACGTTCACGCCGTCGAGGTCCAGCGCTTCGACGATGTCCAACGGGTCGTCGCTGCCGGTCATCGCCCGGCCGACCGAAGCGTCGATAAACCACTCAAACGTGGGCACCGCGTCGGGAGTTTCCCCGCGGAGCACTTTCAGGATGCGTTCTTTTCCGGTCACTTGTGGGTTGCCTTATCGCGGTGGGGAGGAACTCCTGTTGTATCCTCCCGGGGGCGATAAGACAACCGCCTTTCGTAGCAGGCACACTCCCTAGCGTTTGAACCGCGCTCGCTGGAGTTGCTCGAATTCGATCTGCTGCTCGGAAACGTTCTTCACTAGGGCGCCGAGCTTGAAGTTGCGGTCGAAATCGACCTTGTAATCATACTCGACCGTGTGGGCGTCCTTGCCGGTCGCGCCGGCCGGTACGGTGACGTCCCAACGGAGGATCCCCTTGGACCGCTCGCGTCGCACGTAAAGCTCGTCGGTGCTCAGGGCAACTTCCAGCGGGCTCAGGTCGACCCGGACGTCGCCGGTACGATCGGTGTGGGGGAGCCGGTCGAAGAGCCGGATGGCCACGGGCTCCTCCTTGTAGTTCTCGATCAAGAGGCGATACTCAAAGCCCAGTTCGCGATTGCCGCCCTGCACCGAGTCGGTCTTGTTGGCCAACTCGCGCCGCGAACGCACCTGTGGATCGGCTCCCAGGCCGACGACGAACGTCTGCCCGCGGGCGACCGTGGGCACTTCGGCCTGGCCGACGAAGCTGCCGTCGAGATAAACGTTGACCGGCCCGGCGAGGAGATCCTCGGCACTGGTGTTCTTCAACTCGGCTTCACGATAAACGTAACTGGTCAGCACGGGCGTGGCCACGTGATAGAAGTTGCTGGCCAAGCTCGTCTGGAGAATCCGGACCATCTGCTGATCGGATCGGCTGGCCAGACTCACGCCACCCTCGAGGCGATAGCTGAGGCTGGGGCCTTCGGCTCCGGTGTTGTCCAACTGCAGCGCGCTGAGCGTGTCCTTTGGATTGGTGAGTTCCAGATACTGAAACTCGTTGGCCGCGGCGTTGGCGTCCCAGTTCAGCCCCAGGTTGCCGGTCACGTCGCGCGAGTTGTTGAAGAGCATGATAGCCGTCTTCTGCTTGCCGCGAATGGCTTGAAGCTGTTGGGCCAGATCGGCCTGATTCGCCTTCTCGCCGTCGCCGTCGGGTGTCAACGATACGGGGAACGGCGCCAGACCCGGCCCGGTTGCGCTGAGAGCCGGAGAGGCCGTCGAGAGGGTCAGCGCCACGCCGCTCCAGTCTTCACCGGTCATCTGCTGGATCAGGGCGTTGCACTCCACGCGGATCTCTTCCTGGTCGGCCGCGGCGCGGAACGTGTAGGTGGGCGACCAGCCGCAACTCTCGACCAGATACTTCAGACGGATCGTTCCCTCGTCGGCGTTCCGTTTCTCGACGAACACAACCGCCTCGCGCACGGTCTGCGAAGCGCCGCCGGTCAGCTCGGCCCGCTTGCGCGTGGCCAGCGAAAGTTGCTCGTTGGTCTTCTCGACCGATACCTCCAGTTCGAGCTGTTCGGTGGCGATCTTCTGACGCTCCCCGAACGAGAAGGTGGTGATCGCCTGTAACGCCTCGGCGTCGAGCACGCCCTGGGACAGTTCGATTTTGGCCGTCGGGGCGACGAACCCTTCCAGGCTGTCGAGATAGGCCGACCGTTTGGTCAGCAGTTCCTGCATCTTGGCCGCCGATTTGAGTTCGTGATTGATCTTCTTGATCTCTTCGTCCAGCGCGCGAACCTCGTCGCGGGGTTCCTCGCCCACGGCGCGTGTGCGAAACCGCACCGCTCGAACTTCGACCCCCTCGCTCCCCTCGGCAAACAGACTGCCGGTCACGACCTGCTCCGGCAGATCGCCGACGACGATCTCCACGCTGCCCTGCGGCGCCTTGACGGGGATCGCGCGGGTAACCATCGCCTGGCCCCGATAGAGCGTTACCTCGGTCACCTTGCCCGGCGAGGCCTGCGGCTGTGCGGCGACCACCCCCGGCAGCACCAGCACGGCCAGAAGCAACCCAGCGATGGCCGGCGACCAAACCTTCATCCTGCGAACGATCGACATGACTTCTTCTCCTCTGTGGGGGAACCGGTGATAGCAGCCCGTTGAAAAAGGGGACTGGCTCCGAGCGGGAGTCCCTCTATCCCGACGAATAAGATTGTTGGCGAGGTGCCTGTCCCCTTTTTCAACGGGCTGCTAGACAACGTCGTCTACAGTATAGTGCATAAGCTACGCAGACCGTTCCCCAGAGTCTGTAACGAGTTTGTAACAGGGGGCCACCCGTTTCCACGTATCCACACTTTCCCAACGGGTTCTCTACCCGCTCTCGGGAAAGAACGTGGGCATATTAACGCCCCGAAACGGCTGAAACGCGCCGCGCACCTGACAGAGGTGGATCTCGCAGTTCCTGGCACCCCAGGCATACAACTGCTCGACGAGCTGCCGCTGCTCGGTGGGCACGATCAGCAGCGCCGCCCCCCCGCGGTAACGCTGCAACGCGCGGGCCACCAGGGCGGCGGCTTGCCCCTGCGTGCGCATGGCCCCGGGGCCAATGATGTTCGAGGCGGCGCATTGCGAGGAGATCATAAACCCCTCGATCCCTCCGCCTGCGCCTTCGTAGACCAGCGATTCCCAAATCCCGTCGCGATTCTCGATGCAATAGCGGTAGTCGTCGCCGCGGGTGATTCCCGTGACTTCCTTCTCCACGGCAGCCATCGCTTCGGCGTCCTCAATCGCCGCCGCGCGGACCCGGTCGGCGTCGGCGGTGGCGTGCGGAAAGCCGGATTCGGGGACTTCCATGACCATGTCCTGGTAGACGTACCGGGGGATGAAGCCGTAGCGGGTATAGAGCGAAAAAGAGTCGAGGTTCATCGCGCTGGAGACCAGCCGCAGGGAGGCGTACCCGTTGGACTCCGTATAGTCGATGATGTGCTTCAACAGGGCGCTGGCCACGCCGCGGCCGAAGTAGTTGGGATGCACGTTCATGATCCCCAACGACACGTGTTCGGGTCGCGGGTGGTAGAAGCAGGAACCCATCAGGCGGCCCGTCTCGGTGTTTTCGGCCACGATGCCGCAACCGGGGTCCATCGCCTCGTAGACGTCGTAGTAGATTCCCGTCGATTCGGGTCCGCGGGTGAAAATCGTCGGACCGCCGCGCTTCTCGTACCAGGCGTTGGTCGAAACACAGATCAGTTCGGCCACCTCCGATCGATCCCGCGCCTCCATCGGTCGCACTTGCATATCCGCCATGTGGGGCTCCTTTTGCGTGTTGTCGGTTGCCCCCCATGATACCCGTTGCGCCGGGGTGGTCCAGTGTCCCGGGAGACTGCCGAAGGGCGTTCGCCTGGATTCTTCATGGGCCAATGGTAACCCGAAGCGTAAGCGAGGGACAGCCAAGGAGTTTCCTCGCTTACGCTTCGGGTTACCATGAAACGGGCTGTCCCCAAATTCCTTGGGCCGTTATGAAGGGAGTAAACTCGCGTCCGGGGGCTTGCCAGCAAGGCTCGATTCGGGTATCTCAATAAGAGAACTCGTCTCGAACTGAACCACTCGCGGGAGTTGCCGATGCCGACGATGAAGGCGCTAGTCAAACGGGAAGCGAAAGTCGGGCTGTGGCTGGAAGATGTGCCGCTGCCGGAAATCGGCATCAACGACGTGCTCATTCGCATCTTGCGGACCGGGATCTGCGGTACCGACGTCCACATCTACAACTGGGACGCCTGGGCCCAAAAAACCGTGCCCGTGCCGCTGGTCGTGGGGCACGAGTTCGTCGGTGAGATTACCGAAGTGGGTAGCAACGTCAACGATTTCCACCCCGGCGACATCGTCAGCGGCGAAGGGCACGTGGTCTGCGGGCGGTGTCGGAACTGTCTGGCCGGGCGCCGGCACCTGTGCATGGACACCTCGGGCGTCGGCGTGAACCGGCCCGGCGCTTACGCCGAGTACCTCGCCCTGCCGATGACCAATGTTTGGCATCACGATCCGGGCATCCCCCGCGACGTGCAGTCGATCTTCGACCCGCTGGGCAACGCCGTCCACACGGCCCTGCAGTTTCCCGTGCTGGGCGAAGACGTGTTGATCACCGGCGCCGGCCCGATCGGCATCATGGCCGCCGCCGTCGTCCGGCACGCGGGGGCCCGTCACGTGGTCATCACCGACGTGAACCCGTATCGGCTCGCATTGGCCCAGAAGATGAACCCCACGCTGGCATTGGACGTCAGCCGCAACAGTATCGCCGATGCTCAGAAGCAACTGGGCATGAAGGAAGGGTTCGACGTGGGACTTGAAATGTCGGGCAATCCGGCCGCGTTCCGCGACTTATTGGCCAACATGTGTCACGGCGGAAAGGTCGCCATGCTCGGCATCGCCTCCGAAGAAATCGCCATCGATTGGACCACCGTCATCTTCAACATGCTCACGCTCCGCGGCATCTATGGCCGGGAGATGTACGAAACCTGGTATCAGATGACCGTGATGATCCAGAGCGGCCTGGACATCGACCCGGTCATTACCCACCGCTACGATTACACGGATTTCGAAAAGGGCTTCGACGCCATGCGGTCGGGCAACTCGGGCAAGGTCGTTTTGACCTGGAGCGAAGGGTAGTTTCGTTTAGCCCAGGCACTTGTGCCCGGCGTTGAGAGTGGTTCAAAACTCCGGGCACAAGTGCCGGGGCTAAACCCATGTAATTCAGCAACCAAAGGAAACCGCCCATGTTCGGTGCGATGAAACAACATCTGGCCGGTCAACTCGGAGAGATTCGCGAGGCCGGGCTGTTCAAAGGCGAACGGATCATTACCAGTCCGCAACGAGCCCGGGTCGGCGTGCTTCAGCACGAGCCCGTGCTGAATATGTGTGCCAACAACTACCTCGGCCTGGCCAACCACCCGGATATCGTCGCCGCGGCGCAAGATGCCCTGAAGAACTGGGGATACGGTCTGGCCTCGGTCCGCTTTATCTGCGGCACACAGCAAATCCACAAGCAACTGGAAGCCGCCCTCAGCCAGTTCCTGGAAACCGACGACACGATTCTCTACTAGTCCTGTTT
>JABMRP010000137.1 GCA_013202535.1 Planctomycetota bacterium | reverse complement strand
CGGTAGCCGTCGACCTGCGACAAATCGGAGAGCGGACGGCCTACGATCCGGCCTCGCGTACCCCGTCGCGCAACGCTCCACGTACATCCCCAGGCATCGGTATGGCGGCCGACTTCCAGGGGCGTTTCCGAGGCGCGCCGTCCGTGCGGCGGCCGGAAATCCGGTTCGGCGAAATCGCTGGGAAAGCGAACCAGCAGATTGCGCAGCTCCTCGCCGTGGAGCATCTTCACCCCCGGCGAAGCCCAGGGATCGCGGGCCAATCGCTCGACCGGTTCGTGGTTCAACGTCTTGATGACCAACTCGCGCGACGTCATGTCCGTCCCCTTTTTCCGCTCATCAATGCGTCATGCGGTTCCCATCGTGCCCCTTTTCGGAAAACGTGTCAAGACGAAATACTTGACGAGCCGTGGCGGGTCGGTTAAGACCGTTTAGCCCCGGCACTTGTGCCCGGCGTGGTGTTTGGATCGTCGCACGGACGCGCCGGGCACAAGTGCCTGGGCTAAACTGATCGAAATCCCGATTACCTCCATCACCGGGAACACCTCATGCTCGCCGCTCTCCCTACGCACTGGCTCGGCATCCATCTGCTCGATTGGTTGGTGGTCGCGGTCTATCTGGTGGGAATCACCGCGCTAGGCACCTGGGCGATTCGGAAAGTGAAGAGTTCGAGCAGCTTCTTCATCAGCGACCGGAAGTCGGGCAAGCTGATGATGATGTTCTTCAACTTCGGCACCGGCACCCACTCCGATCAGGCCGTCAGCGTGGCCTCGAAAACCTACAGCGTCGGCGCCTCGGGCATCTGGTATCAGTTGTTCTGGGTCTTTCCCACGCCGTTCTATTGGCTCATCGCGCCGATGTTCCGCCGCATGAGGGCGGTGACCACGGGCGATTACTTCGAGGCCCGATTCGACCGCGGCGTGGCCGTTCTGTACGCGATCATGGGAATCATCAACCTGATCGTCAACATCGGCGTGATGCTCTGCGGCGCGGCGGCCATCGTCACGGCCGTCTCCGGCGGTCAGATTCCGCGCGAGTACGCCATCGTCGCCATGACCGTCATGTTCGGCATCTACGGAATCGCCGGCGGGCTCAACGCGGCCATCGTTACCGATTTCATCCAGGGGCTGTTGACCATCGTCCTGTCGTTCATCATCCTCCCCTTTGCTCTTAATGCAGTCGACGGTATGAGCGGGTTGCGCGAGAAGGTCGACGAGGCGATGACCGTCCAGTACGAACAGGCATTGACCGAGGCCGAGGAGGCCGGTCACCCGGGCACCAACGAGCATGGGCAGGCGATCGAGAAGACCGACATGTTCACGCTCGTCGCTCCCGGAGAGATTACCGTGTTCTTCATCGTCATCGTATCGCTCAACGGACTGGTCGGTTTCGGCACGCAACCGCATACGATGGGTATGTGCGGGGCGGGAAAAACCGAAATGGAAAGCCGCGTGGGGCTTACCTGTGGCATCTTTTTCAAGCGGTTCTGCACTATCGCCTGGGCGCTGACCGGGCTGTGTGCCGTGGCGATCTACGCCGGCCAGGAGCCGGCCGTCGAGGGCGACGAGGTCTATGGGTTGATGGCCAACAAGCTGCTCTGGTCGGGGTTGGTGGGCCTGTTCATCGCCTCGATGCTGGCCGCGGTGATGAGTTCCTGCGACGCCTTCATGGTCGGTTGTTCGGCCCTGTTTACCGAGAACATTTACCGCAAGTGTTTCGTGCCGCGCGCCTCCGACCGGCATTACATGATGGTCGGCCGGTATGTCGCCGCGCTGGTGGCGGTGGCTGGCGTCCTCTTTGCGCTGAGCCTGGAAGACGTGGTCCAAGGGCTGGAGGTCTTTTGGAAGGTGTCGGCCGTGATGGGGACGGTCTTCTGGGCCGGCCTGTTCTGGCGGCGAACCACCACCGCCGGGGCCTGGGCCGGTACGCTGGTCACGTTCGCCTCGCTGTTGGTGACCAGTAAAATCAGCGTGCTGGGCAACGTGCTCTGGGATTTCAATGCCCGATTCGCCGAACATCTGCCCGCGTTTCTCACCTTCTCCAAAAACACCGCCGACGGCCCACAACTGGTGCTGCAACAGCCCTGGCAGATCATCTTCTACCTGACCACCGGGCTGGTCGCGATGGTGGCGGTGAGCCTGTTGACGCGTCCCGTGGATGACAAGAAACTCGATCGGTTTTACGAGTGCTTGCGCACTCCAGTGGGACCCGGCGAACCGGAGACCGAGCCGTTCACGCTACCGTCGGGCGTGGAACCGGCACCGCGGCGATTGTGGATCGACCTTCCCGGCTTCGAGATCCCACGCCCCGGTCTGATTGACATCGCGGGTGTCGCCGTCGCGGCGGTCGCGGCCGGCGGAGTGATTGCGCTGGTCTATTGGATCTTCGGCTTGGGTGTGTAGGCGTCGTGTTTAGCCCCGGCACTTGTGCCCGGCGTGGTGTTGGGATCGCGCACCGACAACGCCGGGCACAAGTGCCGGGGCTAAACAACCGAAACTGCGTTGACACGGCATCCCCCGCGAGGATATCATTTAACCACACCCGCGACCTACCCGCCTTTGAGTTGCCCGCCGAACTCGCGCCTCTTTCCGTCAAACCCAATAAGGATGGAGCCATGCGAAGCAAATCGCTCGTCGTGTTGGTTGTCGCGTTTGCCGTTGTCGCTTTGTGCCGATCGGCCGATGCGGAGACCCGCACGGTTTCGGTGCAAGTGAAAGTCGACAGCGAATCGCCCGGCAGCGAGGCGTATCGGGCGATGGACGGCGACCCGAGAACCTCTTGGCGCACGCCGTGGGAGCCGCACCGCCGTCGTCATCCGCACGAGATCACCGTCGACTTGGGCCAGAGCACCGAGGTTTCCGGCTTTCGCTACCGGCCAACGCGAGGCGGCGGCAACGGCGCGATCAAGGATTACGAGTTCTTCGTCAGCGAAGACGAAAACAACTTCGGCTCGCCGGCGGCCAAGGGAACATTTGACGACGCCGATTCCGAAAAACGGGTGACGCTCCAAGAGAAGACTTCCGGGCGGTACGTCAAGCTGCGGGCCCTTTCGGAGATCCACCGGCAGGGCTGGACGTCGATCGCCGAGTTGCGAATCGATGCCGAAGGCGTCGAGTTCCGCGCCGCGCTGCCGCGTCCCGAGGAAGCGGCCGCGCTGGCGGCAACGGCCCGTCTCGGGCATCGCCCG
>JABMRP010001368.1 GCA_013202535.1 Planctomycetota bacterium | reverse complement strand
ATGCATGACTTCGCCCTCGATGGGTTGTTGGTTGAAAACTTCCTAGCTGTTTAGCCCAGGCACTTGTGCCCGGAGGCGATCCCCCTCAACGCCGGGCACAAATGCCTGGGCTAAACTTTATGGATCATACACTTTCCCGCCCGTGCGGATCGCTTGGCGGCTGTCGAGTTCGGCTTGTCGGCGGGTGGCATACTTCTCCTCGCGCTGTCGGTCCGTCTCGCAGGGCACGAAGCCGGGCATATCGGCTCGCGGACGCCGCGCGAGCATCTCGCCACCGGCACGGATGATCGCCAATGCTTCCTTATACTTTGGATCGCCGGGACCCGCAAGCTTTGTCAGGCAGGGGCTCAACTCGGGCCGGTCGAAGCTGACCTGGGGCCCTTGATTGCCGGCGTGGTTGCGGAGCGTGCCGACGGAAATGCCCGTCAGTTGGGCCAGCCGGTTGAGTTGCCCGTTGTCCAGCGGCGAGCGGCCCGTGAGACTCTCCGGATAGGCGCATTCGTAGGTCGGATAGTAGACGCCGTTGAGATCGAGCCACGTGGCCACGCGGTCGAAGTCTTCTTTGGTGAGTTTGATCTTCTGATGCTCGGCGATCTTGGGCTTGCGGATCACTTCCATCAGCCGGCTCGCGTGGGAACCCCAAGATCGGGGCCCTTGCACGGCCGCCGGACCGCCGCCCACGCATCGCACATGGCCCTTGCGCCATAGCTCGTGATAGGCCGTGTTGAACGCGACGGTCCGGTCCCCGGCCAGATTAAGCTTCTTGCCGGCTTCCTTGCCGTAGTCGTGGCACTCGACGCAGTGGCGATCGAGAACCGGCTGCACTTCGGCCGTGAATCCAAACGATCGGGGCGGACCGTACCAGCCATCGAGCTCGCTCGGCGGTCGCTTCAAGGCCATCGGCATCTTGGCCTCCAGCGGCGGCGGGGCCGTGCGGCGTTCGTCGTGACAGCCGACGCAACCGGTCGTTTCGCCGGGTTGGGCGACCGTGCCGCTGCGCATCGATTGGATCATCATGCCGTCTTCGTCGAGCAGTTGGAAAAAGACGAACTTCTCGGCCGGCACGGCGAAATGGGCCGATCCGTCGGCTTCGACCGGCACGGTGCCCAGGATCCGTTTATTCTCCAAGCTGTGCCAGTTCATGCCCGGCGCCGTGTAACCCTGGGCGTTCCAACTTCCCCGCGACCAGTGGCGTTTCTCGGGCGACTCGACCACGCGAAGGTACTTTACCTCGCCCCGCTCGATGCCCTGCATGTGCGTACCCTGGTACACATCGGCCACGAAGAAGAACCCCTCGGGGCTGGTGAAGTCGCGCCGCGAGGGAACGACCGGCGGGCGGACGCGCGGGCCCAGGGGCATCGGATCGTAACACCCCGGCCCTTCGGTGTGGAGCAGCACTTCGTTGCCGAAAAGGTCGATCAGGTAGATGCCCGTCTGCTCACCTTTGCCGATCATCCGGCTGCAAAGGAAATGGGTGTCGTCCAACGGCCAGGGGTCTTCGTACCTGATCGGCAAATGGCCGAACGAATCGCAATCGAAACCGCCGCCGATGCGCACCGTGTCGGCCATGTGTGCCGGCCAGGTACGCACCACGGGCAGACGGCCGTCGATCCCCAGCCGCCGGTCGATGATCCCCAGCGCGCCCCAAAGCCGGTCGTGATGCGGCCCGAAGATGCAAACGATCCGTTGCGTGCCGGGGATTACGTGGGCGTTGAACACCGCGCCGGGCACGGCCGTGTTGTTGCCCCAGTAGATCGCCTGGTTGGTGCCGTCGGGGTTGACCGTCCACAGCCCGTGCGCGTCGCCGAAGTTGCGGTCGACGTATTCCCATCGGGCGTAAAGGATCCGCCCGTCGGGCATCAGCTCGGCGTGGTTCTCGAAGAGCGTGTTCTTGGTGATCTGGTGGATATTGGCCCCGTCGGCCTCCATGCGGAACAGGTTGGCCGCGATGTCGCGCGAGCACATGTTGTATTTCGGCTCGCGGGTCGACGAGAAGACGATCGAATCGTCGGGCATGTAGATCGGGTCGAAATCGGAAACGCCGGGGGCTCGCGTCAATTGGCGCAAGCCCGTGCCGTCGGTGTTAATCTCCCAGATGTGGTAATCCTCGGCGACGTTGCGTCGCAGGGCGAAGACGATCTTGGTGCCGTCGAAATAAACATCCGGGTCGCGGGCGATTCCCTCGGGTACGTCGACGAGCGTTCTCGCTTCGCCGCCGTTGGCCAGATCGATCACCTTCAGTGCCCCGCCGCCTTGGAACAGGTCGCTATGCATCTGGTTGCGGTCGGGGTTGAACTCGCCCGTGTGGAAGAGCGTGTCGATGGCGTGGTAATGGCTGCGGTATTGATTCCGCACGACGAACACAATCGGCCGGCCGACGATCAGCGGGTTGGCCACCAGGGCCTGGCGCGAAAAAACGGTCAGTTCCTGGGCCAGTCGCGGCGCGTCTTCCAGCGGCCCGTTGTCGCCCCGGTTGATCGCTTCTTCGATCCGCGCGATGCGAGTTCGATATTCTTCCAGACGACGCAGAAACTCCCCGCCCGGGTATCGGTCGGGAAACTTTCGGGCGAGATCCTCGACGGCCGCTTGCAGGGGCTCCAGGTTGGTTTGCGCCACGGCCGCGCGGAATTGGGCCAGTTGCGTCCGATGGACAGTAGCGGCGAAATGCTCCTTGGTGGCTTCGGCGTCGATCTTACCCCGGGCGGTGAAATCGTCGAACGTGACGTGTCCCCAGCCTTGTGTGTTGCCGTCGACGATCTTCAGGAAGACCTTCTTGCCGACCAGTTCCGGCGCGTTCCAGGTGACTCGAACCATCTCCTCAATGGTTCGTCCCCGGGCTTGGAACCACTGTTTTCCATCGAGCGTACACAGCGCGACGTACGACTCGCGGAAGTCGCCGCCGCCGACCAGCATGGTCATCTCCGCGGCGGCAAGCGTAAACACGGGCGACTCGGCCACGCCGGTCATTTTGTCGCTGGACGGTTTGCCCGGCTGCTGCTCGACGGTGGAGAAGTAATACTTGCCCTGCTTGTTGTACTTGCGATCGCGAAAGTTGTGATACGTCGGCCGGTCGGAGATGAAATAGTCGAACTGGCCCTCGACGATCTTCCATCCCTGCAGGTCGCCGGTCTCGAAATCGAAACGGACGAGATCCTCGGCCGTTGCGTCTTGCGCGATGATTAGCAGAGCGACAAGGCAACCGGCCGCTCGAAGTATTCCCGTTCTCACGATGATCTCTCCACGGATCCTGCAGGGTGGGGCGACGGACTCGTCCGCTTCCTATATCTTATCGCCCAAGCGCACCTCGCGGCAATAGGCCCCGGTTCGGCCCCCCGGCAAAGCCGGGGGGCGATCCCACGGTGGACGACACGTCCGGGTTACCCTCCACGCCGCTGGGCTCGCCAGAGGGCCAAGCGCTCGGGCAGTTCTTCACACCGGGCGATGCCGGTCGTGGCGAGTTGGCGGACGGTGATCGAGGCGACGAGATTGCCCAGCAACGCAGCCTCGGGCAGCGTAGCGCCGGCTACCAGACCGAGCACCGCGCCGGCCGTGGCGCTGTCGCCGGCGCCGGTGGGATCGATGGGACCTTCAACGTGTACTCCCGGTACGTGTGTTAACTGGGGATCGCTTACGATCATGCCGTCGGCCCCGCGCGTGGCGCAGATCGGCGCTCCCACTTCCGTTCGCATTCGCTGGACGGCACAACACAACGGGTCCAACTCGACGACACGGTCCGGCGGCGGGTTCTCCTGGCTGATCGCCTCGAACTGGTTCGGCTTGACGATCACCCGGCGGAAGAGCCCTGCGCGGCGGCGGCTGTCGGCCCAGAAGACGACGTGGGGATGTCGCTTCGCGCAATCGGCCAGCACCGCCCGCATGGCCGCGGTGACCACACCACAATCTTCCTCCTCGACCTGATCGGCTACGATCACCGCGTCGACTTGCGGCAGGAGGATATGGAGCGAATCGATGATTTCTTGCTGGACGGCCGCCGGCGTGGGCTGGCGGTTCTTCGTGTCGTAGCGCGAATGTTCGCCGGCCAGGGTTGCGTTGCCGGAGTCGCGCGGTTTGAGATAGGTGGGCGTTGCGCGCTGGGGATCGACGCGCAGGTGTTCCGTACCGCACGCCAGCGCCGCTAATCCCTTGCGCAACTCGAACGCCTCGCCGTCGTCGCCGGTCGACCCGATCGCGTGCAACCCGCCGGCGCCGAGGGCCGCCAAATTGCAGACCACCGTACCCGCGGCGCCGGGAGTGCATCGGGTGGCAACGACCTGATGGGCCGTCTTGCCCGTCTCGACGCTTCGCTCGGCCAACGCCGGATCGACATCGAGATACTTATCGAGAAAGAAATCACCCAGTACGGCGATCCGCGCCCGACGGAAACGCGCGATCAGCGCGTCCAAACGGTGGGGCGACATGTCCTGGAAGATATTCATCGCCGGAACGTATCGTAGCCATCTCGCTCCGCGAGATGTAGCCTTTGAAGCGTCAGAGTTTCTCGGCCCATATCTCCCTCCGGCGAGATGGTTACCGTACGCGCGGAATTCGGGGACTACTTATGCATGGTAGCCATCTCGCCGGGGCGACAGGCTGCATCTCGCGGAGCGAGATGGTTACCGTACGCGCGGAATT
>JABMRP010001367.1 GCA_013202535.1 Planctomycetota bacterium | reverse complement strand
TCTTCTTCGGTTGCGTGAATACGACGGCCTCGCCGACGGGACCGTCGATGATCTCAAGCTTCGGTAGACTCGCCCGGCCGTGATGGTTGCACCGGGACCGATCTCGCGTCTTGCCGCCAGCGAAATCGAGGTGAAGGACTTGCCCCTGCCGGTCTTCCTCGGTGAGTTTCGCGTCGGCTTGCGCCAGGCGCCCGATTTCTTCCGCCGAGAGTGCCCGGTGGAAGAGCATCACCTCGTCCATTGCACCGGCGAAGGGCACCAGCGGCTTGGGCAGAAGCTGGTTGATGTCGTCGTAGCCGACCTTCATGGGGATCATCGGCTCGGCGGGCAACAGGGGAACGCCCTTCGTCTCTCCGGCGACCTTGCCGTCGATGTAAACGATCATCCGCCCGTCGCCGTGCAGCACACCGGCCACGTGCGTCCAGTCGGCGCCGATCGGTTGGTCGGCAACCGCCTCGCTATTCGCGCCCTTGACCCGAACGAGCATCCGCGGCTTTCCGCCGGTGAGGATCAGGGCGAAGCCGTTTTGCGAGGCGCCGCGGACGAGGATCGTGCCGTCCTTTTGATCGGTCTTGACCCAAGCGGTGATCGTCAGCGGCTTACCGGTCGGATCGAGGCTCGGCTTGTTGTCGAAGTAGACGGCACATGCCGTTGTGCCGCTGGAGTCTGACACCGTGGCGCCACCACCGGGCCGTGCGGCGGCGAACAGTTGATAGTCGACGACCGAGCTCCAGCGATAATAGGCCGGCTTGCGTCCGTAGCCGAAGACGGTCGTGTCGTTGGCGGCCAGGATACGGCCGGCCGGTCGGGTCTTCGCGTTGCCAAAACCGCCGACTCCGCCTTGGAACCGGTTGCCCAGCAGCCAGTAGGTGCGGTGAAACCACGAATCGTCGGTAAACCCGTAGGCGGCGAAGAGATGGTCGACGCCCCCTTTGCCGATCCCCAAGCGGTTGCCCTCGAGGTCCATCGTCTGGGAACGCATGAAGAGATGCTCTCCATCGCTGGAGAGAATGTCGGGCAGCGCCACGGGCATCGTCAGGCCTTGGACGTGGGTTTGCATGTCCTGGCCCGTCTCGGGATCGCGGTCGTCGAAGATCTTCTCGCCGAGCAGGCGTCCCGTTTCGGCGTCCAACCGGCAGAGTCGCAACCCGCCGTCGAGATACATCGACCGGCCGGCGACAAACGAAGCAACGCCATCTTGCACGAGCACCGACCCATGGACGGGCCAGACCGATTCGACCTGCTCGAAGGCGACCATGCGACGATCGACCGGGGCGGCGCGAAATCGCCAGACCAGAGCGCCGTCGGTCGCTCGCAGACAATAGACGTAGCCGTTGGCCGAACCGAACAGCAGTCGGCCGCGATCGAAAGTCGGCGGCGAATCGATCCGCCCACCGGCGACATAGCTCCAGAGCTTCTCGCCCGAGCCGGCGTCGATCGCGTGGACCGTGTGCCGGTCGATGTCGGCAACGAACAGATGCCCGCCGCCGGTGATCGGTTGCGTGAGGCGACCGCCGAGCTTGATTTCCCAATCGGCCCGGAGCTTGGGGGAAATGGTTGAGGGCGCGGCCCCGCTTCGTGCCGCGTCGTGTCGATAAGTCGGCCAAGCGCCCGAAAGCGGATCGCGGAGAGCGGAAAGCGGCGAATCATAGGCCGGGCCTTGTTCGAGGCGGTGTTCGGCGGGAATCTCCTTGGGGATGGCGCGCGAGGGCGAAGCGGCGGCCAGAGCGGTGAAACCGTGGAGCAAGGCTTCCGGGTAACAGGCACACGGGCTGGGTGGCGAGTAGATCAGCCCGTTGCAAGGCATGATCCCGTAGAGGCAACCGCCGCGGACCCAATGGTTGATGGTCCACTCGCCCGTCTCCAGGTCGATCAGTTCGATGCCCGTTCGCGAGGAGAGGATGTATTTATCCGTCGCCTTGGCCCGGTAGCAGCGATGATGGAACCAGTATGTTTTGACCGTCGGCGGGAAGTCGCTTTCTGCCTGGCCGGTTTGAAAGTCGCGGCCCGTGTAGCCGCCGTTTTTATTACCGCGGGCCGTATCGCCGGCCCAGACCTTGCCGTCGGCGACAAACAGATCCTCGGGCGAGTTGTAACCGCTAAAGGGATGCTCGGCCGTCCAGAGTTTCTTGCCGGATTCGGCGGAGAAGGCGGTCATCGTATCCTCGCCGATGTCCTTGGTGGCATATCCGACGTACGACATGTTGATCTTCTCACCGCCGGCCAACAGCACCTGGCCATCGGTGGCGACCAGCGTCGGGGCAAACCACGATTGCAGCCCGCGATTGTCCAAGCCTTGCCAAACGGGAACCGGCTCGGTGGCCCATTGCTGTCGGCCGGTAGCCAAATCAAGGGCGACGATCTTGTCGCCGTCGTGGTAATAAACGTGCTCGGCGTCGGCGGCCAGGGTAAGCGGAATGACACGACTGACCTTTTCCCAAAGCACACGCCCGGTCGCGGCGTCCAACGCATGGACCACCCGATCGCCGTGAGTCCAGCGGCGCGAGCGCACACCGGCCCAGATGCGGCCCATCGCCGGCGAATAGGTGGTTCGATGATCGCGCGACTTGCCCTCTTCCGGATCGCCGGCCAGATCGGCGTCGAGATCCACCGGCGTCCGGTTGACCAGCGCCAGCAGGGTGTTATCGCGGAGTACGATCTCCTCGGCGCCGGCCGTGTCTTTGTACTGGCGCAGCGTCTCGCCCGAGGCGGCGTCCAGCGCCACGATCGGTGCGTCGATACCCAGGGTGACATAAACCACATCGCGCTGGGCCACGAGCCGGCGGGGCAGATTGGCCGGACCGCTTTTCAACGGCCAGAGGTGGTTGTGCCACCGCTTGATCGGCCGCTTCCAGAGCAACACGCCGTTGAACGCATCCCGGGCGACCAGTTTCCAATCGGATGGCAACTGGGGCGAAACACGTGAGCCTTCGTCGAGGATATAAAATGTTCGTCCCCGGGCGGAGACCATGGCCGAGACGCTGGCCATGTGGTCGTGATGCCGGCTCCACTGGGGACCACATTGCCACTGCAAATGTCGCGGCGGACCGATGCGATCGTCATGGGCCACGGCGTTGTTCGAGGCGTCGTGCATGTAGTGCGTCCACTGGTCGATATCCTTCGGCCAGGGTTTTGCGACTTGGCGCCACTGCCCACCGTCGTCGACCAGCGCCACGCCCAGCGGCGTCAACACGCGAAGCACGCCCTCTTGTGATACCTTACACCCGGCCGACACCACGAGCAGATTGACCGAATCGTCGATCAACGGCAGCGAGCCGCGGGTGTGGGGGCTCAGCGTGTCGAGCGAAACCTGGCCGTCCGTGCCCAGTTTGGCAAGCTCGATCCGCGTCTGGTCGACAACCAGCGTATCGCCGTGCAATCCGAGCACGAGGAAACCCTTTTCCTTGTGCAGATTGAAGAGTTCCCGCGCCCAATCGGCCGGTTCCAGATCGCCCCCGACCCAAACGGCCAGTCCGCCTTGGACCGGCGTATCGTCAACCGGCGGCGACGCTCCGGCCCAGTGGCATATACCGAGAAGGGCGAGGGCGGTCAAGAAACTTGCCGCGAGAAAGATCCCAAAGTTGCGAGGGTATGGACGATTCATGGAAGTCTCCGGGGGTCATGGTTCGTCGTGGGGTAGTTTTGTAACCTGCCCCACGTTGATCACGGCCGCGTGGTAATAACCACGAGAGTATAACACAGATCTTTGCTCGGGTGCCGCTGGCCGTGTCGCTGGCAAGTGCCATTCATCCCCAAAGAAAACGATGCCACGGCTTACGAATCCCGGCTTCCGGGAGAAAGTGGAGCAAGAGGTTCTCCGGCGCGGTCGATTCCGTTTGTCACCAACACGGGGTATCTACGGCGCGGGTGCCGTGCTGGTCTGCCCGGGCGAATCGGCTATCACTAACCGTCCCTCGGCGATCAGATCCACCAGCCCGTAAGGACGTTGCCTCAACTGGAGAATCGCGACCTGATCGCCTCGGGCCGCGCGGCGGGCAAGTTGTTCGAGGTCGGCCAGCATTTTGCGCCGTGCCCACTCATCTAGTTCCGTCATCTTCTTTAGAACGGAGTCCCTTTCGGGATCGGCGCTATGTGCGACGGCCCGTTGGGCCATGGCAAGCTGATCGTCCCAATTCCGTTTCGCTCCGTTGGCGCCGAGGTGCGGCCAGCCGTAGAAATGCGTGCGAATCACCCGATAGTAATCGAGGGTCTCGTCCAAACGGCCCAGATGGGCGGCGCAAAGGCAGGCCCAGCCGTACGAGTAGTCGATGTTTCCCGCGTTGGGCGTTTCGGCGATGTTCAACTTCAGCAGGCTCAATGCTTGTTCGTATTTGCCCTCTTGGATGAGCGCATAGGCCTTGGTGAATCGCTTGCCGTCTGCCTGCAGAGTCACGTCGAAGGATGCTCGGGGTCCATCGACTACTCCGAGTTCTACCGCGGAAAGAGCATCCGGCCGGTCGGCGCCGAGCATATCCAAGGCATTGCCGGCGGCCCGTGTCACGGCCGGGTGCCGGCTCTGACGGAGCTTTCGCAGTTCACCCTGGAATTGCTGGAGGCCCAAGTAGCCGATCATGCTTGCGGCATAAGAATGCGTGCTGCCGTCATCGGCGCCGCGCAACATCTTGAGGATGACCCAGGCCATCGGTCGCAGGTCACGATCACCGGCCGAAGGAGGCGCGATCACGACCCTCCCGGGCTGGGACATGTCTCGCCGTTTCAACTGATGGGTCGCAATCAGGTTCGACAGCGACAAACCCGCGTGGATGCGGACCTGCGCGTCCTTGGAGTCCACGAACGGGACGATCCAGGGGATGACCTCAACTTCTTCGGTCGCCGCCAGCGTCTTGATGCCGGCAATCAGCACTTGGGGATCCGGAGAGTCGAGCTTCTCGACGGCCTTGGGATAGTCCTTGGCGATACGCCGGTGGTCCAGGGATTCGACCAGCGCGGCATATTGCTGCCGGAGGGCCGGTTCGTCCAGATCGGACGGCGTCTGGGCCGAAGCCGTGGCCACGGCCGAGAGCGGAATCGAAAGCAACGCGGTTATCAGTGGCTTGGATAACATGGCTTTCCCCTTTCCGTATTCGTACGAGAATCGAAGCTACAGCGGCTCACGCTTCCTCTCCGTATTCAATTCCGGCGCCACCTTGCGGCGTTTGTACGTGACGCGGTACTGGACGAACCGCTTTTCGCCGGGCTCGAGGTCGAGGAAGTATTTGACGTGGTTCTGGTCGACGCGCTCGACCCGGCCGTCGATTTCGTGAAGATCGACGTACGCTCCCGGTTCGTTGCTATCCCAGTCCTTCGGCTTGCCGTCGCTACCCCAAAGGACCACGTCGGCGTCGAAGCGGCGCTCGATCTCGACCTTTGCCGCCACCGGCTTGCCGGAGACGATCTCTTCTTCGTACACCAACGTCTCGTCGTAGTCCACGAGGTCGTAGTAGAGAACCCAGGTGTTGTCCAGCCGCCGCTTGTACTGCCGGCTCACCACGTTGGTGATCCGCCGGTCCTTCACCCGCCGGGCGACAGTGATGTCCGGATCGCGGCCGACGTTGACCTCCACGCGGTCGCCGATGGGCACGTACTTCGTTGCCGTGCCGCCGACATAAGCCAGATCCTTGTTCTGGTACTCCGAGAAGAGCCGCACGTTGCCGTCGGGCAGCGGCGAGAGCCCCAGGTTCTCCATCGCCGGAAGATCCTTCTCCTCGCCGTCGTCGCCCAGCAACTTCTCATTCTTGAAGCGATAGTATTTCGTGAACTGCGCGCCTCCGTCGCGATCGGTCAGTTTGTAGATGCACTCCAACGGCACGTCGGCCACTTTCATTGAGACGAGCCGCTTGGGTTCCTTGTCCTTGATGTCCTCGCGTCCGTCGATGGTGAAGAGGAAATACTCGGAGAGGCCCTGCTTGACGACCTGCTTGGGCTTCTCCGGCGTTGCGCCCTCGGACGGTGAGTCGTCAGCCGCCGGTTGCTGGCCTTGCGCTTGTTGGGCCTTTTGCAGAGCGTGGTGCATTACCTTGAGCTTGTCGCCACGGGTGAGGATTTCACCAGCGGTGGGTGCCGGCCGAGTGGCCAACTCGGCGATTTGTTCCACGAGATTGATCGTGCCGACAACCAGCCGCGTCTGGGCGTTGTCGTAGAGCTCACCCGAGTTGTTGAAGACGCGGACGTAACCGGTCACGTTCAGTGCGGTCTCGTCCTCGTTGGCGATGCCCACGTAGTCGGCCTTCCACGTGATGCCGCTGGTGAAGTAGCGGATCTCGACCGGGATCTTGCCGGCCATCTGGCTTTGGATGTTCCACTGCAAGGCGTCGTTGCGGCCGGAGGGGAACGTCGTGTCGATCAGGTCGACCTTGTCCACGTGGTCGAGAATGCGGAAATCGATGCTCGTCGGGTCGATCAGCGTATTGGCCCAGGAGAACTGAATGCGATTGATGCCCGGCTTGACGGTCAACAGCCGGTGCTCGCGGACCATCGTGATGTCTTCGGAGTTGTAGATCGTAAGCTGCGTACCCTCCCGTCGGGGGATGGTGACGAGGCTGACGTCGGCCATCGCCTCGACGCACCAGGCAAGCGACAACACCAACACGACCAACCGGGATATGAACCTAAGCATCGCAGGGCTCCTTCAAATCTTTGCAGGCAAATGCACGCAGCACGGGCAATAACTATCTAAACATAGGCCACGCTCGGTGCTTCGGGGGGGTAATATTCCACCCAGCCGAAACGCCCCGGGCTCGTTGCCCGACATAGAGTCAGACGACAATCGGGGCCAAGAAGTTTCCGCCGTGGGAAAAATCTGTTCGTAGTGACCGAATTCATGCGGTTCTGGATTCATGCGGTTCTGGCAGGTCAGACCCGATGAATCGGGTCACTACGAACCTTAGGAACCCGATGAATCGGGTCACTACGAACCTTAGGAACCCGATGAATCGGGTCACTACGAACGCCTTACGCGGCCAGCTCGATCGGTCCGCCGGGGCACTCCAGGTCGAATAGCCCGAAGAGTTCCCGCTGGGTTAGCCCGAGCTTGCCGGGGCCCTCGGCGCGGGAGAAGATCGTCTCGAATAGCTCCCGTTTCTCTTGCAGAATGCGGTCGATCCGTTGCTCGATCGTGTCGAGCATCAGAAACCGCGTGACGGTGACCGGCCCAGCCACGCCGATGCGATGTGCCCGATTGATCGCCTGGTCCTCGACGGCCGGGTTCCAC
>JABMRP010001366.1 GCA_013202535.1 Planctomycetota bacterium | reverse complement strand
TGGGTAGGGAGTAGGGACTAGGGACTAGGGACTAGGGACTAGGGACTAGGGACTAGGGAAGAAAGCGATTAAGGGTTAGGGGTTAGCGATTAGCGATTAGGTTTTTGCGATGCGACTTCTCCTTCACTTCGCGTCCCGGAGTGAACCGTGGCGATTCATTCCTCCTCCAAACGAATCTCGACGCTGGCGCGGTGGGCGGTTAAACCTTCTTTGGTGGCCAGAGTGCGAACATCTTCGGCCAGATGGGTCATGCCTTGGCGGTCGAAGCAAAGTACGCTGTTGGCCCGAAGGAAATCGTTGGCCGACAAACCGCTGGCAAATCGGGCCGTGCCGCCGGTCGGCAACACGTGCGAGGGGCCGGCTGCGTAATCGCCCAAGGCCACGGGCGTCCAATTCCCCAGGAAAACGGCGCCCGCATGGGGTATTTTCTCGGCCAACGCTTCGGCGTTGTCGGTGGCGATGTGCAAGTGTTCGGGGGCAATTTCGTCGGCCAATCGGCACGCTTCGTCGGCATCGCGGGCAAGGATCACGGCCCCGAAGTCTTCGAGGCTCTGACGCGCCAGATCCCCCCGATCAATCTGGTCCAACTGCCGGGCGACGGCGGCCACCGTGGCCTCCAGCACGGCTTCGTCCCAGCCGATCAATACGCTGGCGCCGGGCGCGTGTTCGGCCTGGGCCAACAGATCGTAGGCCGTGTAATCCGGCCGGGTCGACTCGTCGACGATCACCACCACCTCGCTGGGACCGGCAATCGAATCGATGTCCACTTCGCCGTAGACGTGTTTCTTGGCCAGCGCCACGAACAAGTTACCCGGCCCGACGATCTTATCGACGCGCTCGATCCCCTGGACCCCGTAAGCCATCGCGGCCACCGCTTGCGCGCCGCCCACCCGATAGACCTCGGTGATGCCCAACTCGTGACAGGTGGCCAGCAGATCGGGGTTGTACGCGCCAAAGGGGGTCGGCGGGGCGACGATGGCTATCTGCTCGACCCCGGCCACTTGGGCCGGCACGGCGGTCATCAACACGGTCGACGGGTATGCCGCCGCACCGCCGGGGACGCAGATGCCCACGCGACGCAACGGCCGATAACGCTGGCCCAGGTATCCACCGGGCCGTCCGACGCGTACGTCCTTGTGCAAGATGGCCTCCTGAAACGAGCGGATGTTCTCCCGAATTCGCCGCACGGCCGCCAGTAGTTCGGCATCGGCACCGGCATGGGCTTCAGTCAACTCCTCGGCCGGCACCCGGAGGGTCTCGGCGGTGAGGTCCGCCCGGTCGATTCGGGCCGAATAGTCCAAGACGGCCGCAATCCCCCGCTGGGCGACGTCGCCGCATATCCGCTCGACCACCTGTACCGGCGACAGCGGTTCGCCAAAGACATCGATCGTTCGCTGCCGGCCCGCCTGGCTGACCACGTCGCCCCGTGGGCTGAGTCGGCGGCGCAGTCGGTCCATGGCCGCGCGGATATCGTCGCGCCGGCTGTCGATACGGTCGATATTCAGACCGCGGGAAGGCATGGGCATCTCTCCGGGGGGGTAGTCTACACCTCTTAAAATCGACCGACAACCGAAGTCGGGTAACTTTGGCCGCTTCGTGGCCCAAAAGCACAAAATCGGACGCCGCGGGCGTGGAACTTCTTGACGGGAAGGTGTTTCCAACCTGACACGCAAACGGTCTATTGTGTTCGGTTGGGGGTGTTGGCGAAAGCCCCGGCGGGGCCGATTGTCGCCGGATGCGGTGGATAACACCCCTCGCAGGATGGGTTAATCGTAGCCCGAAGCGTCAGCGAGGCCCCAATCGTAACCCGAAGCGTCAGCGAGGTCGTCTTTTCCGTCCTCGCTGACGCTTCGGGTTTCCAAATCGACGGGCCACCATTGCGGGTGGTCGCATGACAACCCTTCTCCGGCGCCCTACAATTGTGCTGGAGAACGTTGCACTTTGAGGTTCGGAACATTGGAAGACGGAACCGTTCTATTTGCGATCGAATGCACCACGTGCCTCGCCAAGCTGAGCGTGCGCACGGAGTCGGCCATTGGCCAGATCCTGGCGTGTCCGAAGTGCGCCAGCATGGTCCAGGTGGTTCCGCCGTCGGATTGGGCTTCCGCCGCGGATTCACCCGCCGACGCGGACAGCCCCGTCGAGCCGCAACCCGCGCCGCCGTCCACCGCCGATTCGGTCAAGAAGCGGCCATCCGACCGCCGGGCAAAGAAACCAAAAACCACGGCCGCCGGGGCGGTTGCCACGGCCGCCGCCGCCAAATCCCCACCCGCGGTTCCCCCGAAGCCGCCATCGCTGGACAATCCCGAGTCGATCGCTCCGCCGCCGCCTCCACCGGTCGTGCGTGACCCGATGGGCGGAAGTGAATCGGCCGGTGCGATGTCGGGTGAATTGGCCGAGTCCCTGGTCCCGCCGGGAGCATGGGCGTCGCCGACCGAATTGCTGTGGCGCAAGTGGCTGGTCCTGGCCATCGCTCCGGTGGCGGGGATCGTGTTGGGCGTGGCCGTCTGGTCGTGGTGGTTTCGCGCGGTTCCCGAGGAAGTGGAACCGGAAGGCGCGGCCGAGGTCGAATCGACCGAACGACCGCCGGCCGAAGAGAAACCACGCGTCGCTCCGCCGCAGCCCGCGCCCTTGCCGTTCGATTCGATGGCCCGATGGATACCGGCCAACGCGGTATTGCATTTCCGCGTGCCCGTGTCCCGGATGGCTGGCTCCCCGTCCTTGCACGAGAAGCTCATGCCGCTGCTGGGTCCCCAATGGAATCCGTCGATCGGCGTGGTGCTGGAAACCCTCGCGCTGGAGCCCAACGCGGTTGCCCGAGTGAGTTGGTCGTCGACCGACTTGTCCGACTGGACCGGGTCGAGCGTCGTGGTGATCGAACTCCGTCCGGGAGAAGACGTCACGGCCCTTGCCGGCCACGGCACGGCGGTCTCCCCGGAGATTGCCGGCCTGCCATGTCGCCGCGTGGCCGAAGGACCGTGGCCTCACCCGTTTGCCGTGCTCGACGGCCGGGCGATCGTTACCGGTCCGGCGCAACTGCTCGAACAGGTTTCCAAACGTGCCAAAGGCGACACGGAGCGTACTCCCCTACAACGGCTCTTACAGACGATGGACGCCGGCGCCGAATTGGCTCTGATGGTGGACCTGGAAGCGGCACGACAGGCCGGTTGGCGGATACCCGAGCCGTGGAGCGCCCCGTGGCTTTCCACCGCGGACCCGTGGCAGATCGTCGGCACGATGCCGACGGCGATCGGCGTGACGTTGCTGGTCAGCGAGTCGTCGCCGAGCGAGTTGGCGTTGGTCTGCAACGACCCGGCCGGCGCTACCGACACGCTCGCCGCGGTCGAGTCGCTCATCGGCGCCGGTGCCGACGTATTGGCCGAGCGGGCCGACGGCGCTCTCCAGCGATCC
>JABMRP010001365.1 GCA_013202535.1 Planctomycetota bacterium | reverse complement strand
CACAAGAACTGGCCGCGGCGGAACGCGGTTCTGCATTGGCGAAAAAGGCAGAAGCCAACGAGGTGGTGCCGCCCGCCGAAGAAGATGATCTCGACGCACTCGTTGACGACGTCGATCAGATGGACCTATAGCAGCCCGCCGGCTCAACGCTCCGGTTTCGGGACCGCATGATTGCTGCGCACTTCAGCGAAACCGTTGGCAATGAAGCGATTCAACACATCCGTGTGTGCCTGGATCAGCTTCGCTACGTGGGGGTCGGCCGAGGTTTCCACGACACGGACCCCTTTCTTCGTCCGCTCGACCTTCATCGGCCACGTCCGTAGCCTTGCCACGTTCCGGCGCCGGGTCGCCCCATCCGCTGTCCTTGACCACGACCGTAGCCGCCGCGGTTCTGATGACCGTAACCGCCGCGACCGGGACCGCCCATCGGGGAGCCGCCCCCGCGTCCCCAGCCGTAACCTCGACCTCGCGCCTTGCCGGGACCCGAGGGTGGCCTGTCGCCGGCGCGTGGCATGGCGGCATTGCCTGCCCAGACGGGTCGAAGGTTCGCGTCGCGAAGCCGTATCGATGTATCGCCGAACGTCAGCACTTGGGCCACATAATGATTCTCCGGCATTATTTCGGTGCGGAAGGCGTCGACCGTGACTCTCTTGCCGATGGACAATTGATCGGCAATGTGATCCACCGCGATGGCTGGGCCGAGGTGAATGTTCAGCGTGGCCTCCTTGGTTTGCAGAAGGAAGTGGACCCCGATGGAGGCTCTGCCGGTGGTTTTCTCGCATGGCCCGGTGTCGACACTTCGCACCTTCCCCCGAAACGATTCCACATCCGGCCTGACGCCCTGTCTGGCGATGCCGGTAGTCTGTCCCATCCCCCGTTGGGCGTACGCGGGGCCGGCAGTAAGACCACCCAACAACACTGCGACCGCCGCAAGAGTTGAACTGACTCTCATGTCTCGTATCCTCCCATGCTTGAAACGGATGACACCCATCGATCGGTGCCGGTAAAGGTTCTCCGACGCGCGAGATACCCTGCAATACGTTCACACCAGACTGAGGCCAGCCGGCACATAACTGCAACGCCGATCCGCCGGCACGCCTCGCAGTGGCCGACTTCCTTGCTGGACGCGTCTGTTGGAATTCCGTGCAAGTTCGATGCCGGAGGCGGAAAATCGTGGACGCTACGAAGAGTTGGCCGATTCCGCCGTAGGTTCGCTCGGGCTGGCGGGGGTCTTGCCGACCACACAGCGATACGCAATGGCTTCTTCCGGGCAAACATTCAGGCATCGGGCACAACTGTAACAGTCGGCAGCGAACAGCTTGCCGTCCACTTTGTGTGCGGCGGCGCCCGTGGGACAGGCGCGGGAACACGCCCCACACTGATTGCAGCGGGCCCGATCGACCCGCACTCGAAACAGGCTGACGCGCTCGGCCAACCACGAGACGAATCCGAACGGGCAGACGAACTGGCAGAACGGGCGGTATGTCGCGACGGCCAATCCCAGCACGACCACGACCGTGATCAAGATCGAAAGGGTCTCAAAATGCAGGCCGAATAGATTGAAAGGGTTTACGAAGTGGTAGATGACAAAACCCTTCTTGCCGCCCACGACTGCGAACAAGAGCAACAGCATCAACAGAAAAAGGCCGCCTCGGATCGAATTGGAGAGGAAAAAAGGCACCTTCCGGCGCTTCAGTCGCTTCAACACGGGCAGGCTGTAAATCAGTTCCTGCACGGCGCCGATCGGGCAGGCCCAGCCGCAGACCAGTTTGTTGCCCACGATGGCCAACCCGACAAAGAACAAGAACGCAAGCACGACTACGGAGACGGACGGCTGCAGACCCACCGCTGCCTTGAAGATCTTCACGGCGCCTTCCATGGGATTCGGCGACTTGCCCAGGGCAAACCCGCACACCGCCAGGGCCACAACCAACGCGGCTAGGTAGGGGGTTCGTGGATACCAAGTCTTCCGTTCGGAGTTGGGCGATCCGTCGGGCCGGCCGAGGCGAGTGAGGAAAACCAGCCCGAACAATACCAGGGCCGCAAAAACGAAGTATTTCAACCGCCGTCCCCGGTGGGAAAGGAGGTGCGTGGTTACGTCGTCGAGTTGTTCCTGATCGACCCCGAGTTCCCCCAGCGGCCGATCCTTGTCGACATCCCTCGGCAAGTCCAGTTCCTTGGCCATCGCAAAGCCCGTCGTTCCCAGTTTTGGCGCGATCTGCCGAATACTCCCGTCCGTGGAGAATGACGTAAGCGTCATGTCCTCGGCCTTCGGTTCCAGGGCCCAACCCACGCCCACGATCGCAACCACGGCCAGCAAGGTGGCAACCCACCAGGCGTACTGTTTTGGGGAAAGACGCGTGAGATACGACATCATGTTCCTTACGGGCTAATCGACTCGACTCGCAGCAGCGGCAGACGGCCTGAGTTGCACCCGGGCGCTATTCATAATATGGACTCCTGAGGCACTCCAAAGGTTACAGCAAATCGCGTACCCCATTTCTCATTTCGTTCGGTTCCAATGGCTTGCGTTGGATCACCCGATTCGGGACCTCCTTCTGGCCGTTGCTATTTCCCCATCAAACGGAGCAAGAAGGTTTGCGTCGCGAACTGCGGCAAGCTGAGTTTTCCCCTGGCACACGATTTGCTTGTACTGAATTCCAACAGCCGGCTGTACGGGTCAGTGAATGAGGGCATCTGCGAGCAGTGTGCCGTTGAGGCCCCGAGTTTCTGCTCTACCGAAGACGAGCGCATGCAATACGCATCGGCAGTTGCCCGGTGTTGTGTCGGGCGCCGTACGGACTCGGCAGTGCGGAACTCAGTGTAATTCGCGTTCTCAGGGGAAACCGCAACGGTCCCTGCATACCAACGAAGGAGTGAGAGAGATGAAGAGATTGTTTCGAATGAGTGTGGCACTGTTGATCGTCACAGGCCTTTGCACGGCGGAGAGCTTTGCGGGTCGGAACGGTCCAGCGAATGGGACGGGAACACATACCCGGACCCGCACGCGGGATTGCTCCCTTTCGCCCGGCAGTCCACAGGGTGACATGTTCCAGTACCGGTATGGGTCCCGAAGCACCAATGGCAGTATAGAAGGTGCGATTCAAGCCGGACCGGCCGTGCCGTTCCAAAGCCGGTTCCAAGGCCAAAACCGTATCGATCCGCAACAGCAGGACTGCACGCCGTTGCAGCAGCAGGATGGGACCGGCGGCTACGCCGAAAGGCAGGCCCAAAAACGGGCGCTGTACCAGCAGCAACTCGCGGAGCGCCGGCAGGCCTATCTTGACCGCCGAGCCCAACTCAGGGACGGAACCGGCACCTGCCAGCAGTAATCCGCCGGTGTCTGACCAATCCCAAGGAGCCGGCGGGGGGTCGCGGAACATCCGTGTCACCTCACCGGCACTCAAAAGCAAGAGGCTGTCCGGCGACGGCCTCTTGCTTTTTTCTGCTCCGGCGGCCCATGGTCGGCAAAGTTGCAGTCAAGCAGTAGAAGCTCTGAACATGCCCGCGTTCCACCCAACCCTGCAGCGTTGTCACGGCGAGGGCGTGATGGGTGTGCAATTTTTGCCCACGCCAGGGTGCAATATCCGGTACACCTATCCGTTTCGCCGTTTCGACCTTCATTAAACAACCTCCTGCGCTGGGGTAAATACAGGTCTTCCGAGGGGTTCCGCGGGCAGCCAATCGCATTTTGCTTGGCTATTTCGCTGAGTTTTTTCCGGAATCCGGAAATCTCGTAGATCATGCCTACTACCGGAACGCCGTTTGCTTAATCACAACAGTGCGAGAACGGGTTCGTATCGAAATCGAGAGGAAACCGTCGACTTGTGTTGGGCTCCGAGAAGGGCACGGAGTCTTTTACTAAGGAGCGTTTGTTATGGTTAGGTATGCTGTTGTTGCATGTGTGGCGTTGCTGGTGCTCGGATTCTCGACGAGCGTGACTACTGCCGAGGAGATCACCGTCGGAATCCAGGTGTCGCCGAGCACCATCAACGTCGACCAAAAAGGCGTGTGGGTAACTGTCCACGCCGACATTCCTTTGGGTCTTGTTGTTAAAGCCGGCTTGAAGCTCAACGGTGAAGTAGTCTGGTACACCACGAAGTCGGACGCTCGGGGAGATCTTGTTGCCAAGTTCCGCGTAGGCGATGTGCTAGAGATTGTCGCCGTGCCGAGCGCAACCTTGACGCTAACGGGTACTACGATTACCGGCGATTCGTTTTCAGGAACGGATACGGTTCGGGTGGTGGACCCGTCGGACAAGAAGAAGTGAGCTACGTCGACTCTGGATCGTAAGATCCTTATCTCCCACGCCTCGTCGTCACGAAAAAAGGACCGCTTCGCAGCGGTCCTTTTCTATTTGAGCTACCTCTCAACCTCCCGCCGAAAACCCCGGATCGGGTTTCTCGGCCGTTTCCTCGCGACGCGGCCGATCGATGAGAAATCCACCCGAACTGGATCGCATGATGTACGAGTTGTTCTTGGCCCGGCATCCGTACTTGTCTTCGCCGCCGTAATCGATCACGAACCCAAAGTTGCCGCCACACTGGGGCAGGTTGTGGTAAGTGATGTTGGAGTACGCTTTCCCCTGGCCGTACCCCTTATAGTAATCGTCGCCGTCGTAATCGAAGATCAGCCCCAGACCGGCTTGCTGCCCGCTGCCCTGGGTGTACCCGCCGGAGGCCAGATACTGATCGTCGCCGCCGAAATCGCAGAGCACGCCGATCGCCACGTCCCAAGCGAATCCCGTGCCCATGATCGTGCCGTTGTACGTGTCGTTGCCCTGGTCGTCGAAAAGAAATCCGGCCGCGTAATGGCAACCGTACCCGCAGCCAAACCGCTGGAACATCCGCTGGGGCCGCCGGCCGCCGCCGTAAGCCGTACGCGTGGCGCCCAGCCGCTGATCGTTTCCGCCGAAGTCGCGGGCAAACCCCGTGCCACACCAGTAGCCGCCGCCGTGGGCCATATAGTCGAATTCGTACACGTCGTCGCCGCCGCCGTCGAGAATCACGCCGATTCCCCCGTTGGCGACCCGCCGGGGACCGGCGCCCACGCCTTGCGCCCATCCGTCGTAGCCGGGCGTTTCGTCATAGGAATCGAGGAAATATCCGCCCGCGTAAAAATGATCGGCTCCCTGCATGTCCTCCAACACGCCGAATCCCAGCGGACCGCCGAACCCTTGTGCCCACATCGCGGCGCGATATTTGTCGTCGCCCCCTCGATCCAAGAGCACGGCCAATCCGCCGACCGCGCAACCCTGCACGCGGCGGATCCCCTTGTAGATGTCGTTGCCGGCGTAGTCGATGAGAATACCCGCTCCGGCCAGACACGACCCCTGGGCAACGTCGGCGGCCAGATAGGTATCGTTCCCGGCGGCGTCCAACAGCATCGAGATTCCCAGGATCCCCGAACCCTGGATCCCCGGCTTTTTGCCGCGGTAAGCGTCGTTGCCGTCCAGATCGATCACAATCAACACGGGCCGCCCGGTGGAAACCGTGCCTTCGTAGTAGACGT
>JABMRP010001364.1 GCA_013202535.1 Planctomycetota bacterium | reverse complement strand
GCCCTTGGTGAAATACCGGCAGTTGCCTATGCTCATTACAGCATTGTCGGAGAGACTGATTTGGTGTTGATCATCGGCTCTTTCGGCGCTTCCGCGGTTCTGATCTACGGGGCGGTGGAAAGCCCCTTGGCTCAGCCCAGGAACCTGGTTGGCGGCCACGTCTTTTCGGCCCTGGTCGGTGTGGCCGCTTATCAACTTTTTCACGACCAGATGTGGCTTTCTGCGGCGGTCGCCGTGGCAACTGCCATCGCACTGATGCACCTCACGAAGACGCTCCATCCTCCGGGAGGGGCTACCGCACTGATTGCCGTCATCGGTAGCCAGGAGATCCACGATCTTGGTTATCTGTATGCGATCATTCCCGCGGCTTCGGGCGCCGTCGGCATGTTGATTGTCGCACTCCTGGTCAACAATATCCCCCGGACGCGCAGATACCCTCAGTTCTGGCTATAACGCGTTGAATTCACCGCTTCTTTCGGTCACGGCGACTGGACGAAACGAAGGCAATCATCGCGGACGACGGACAAAACGCATCATGACCGAACACATTGCAGCGAGTCTCTGTGAGCTGATCGGCGGCACGCCGCTGGTACGGCTGGCCCGGTTTGGCAAAGACCTGCCCGGCGAGATCGTCGGCAAGTTGGAATTGCGCAATCCCTTGGCCAGTGTCAAGGATCGCATCGGGCTGGCGATGATCGAGCAGGCGGAGGAGGACGGCCTGATCCGGCCAGGCGGAACCGTGATCGAGCCGACGTCGGGCAACACGGGCATCGCCTTGGCGTGGGTTGCGCGGGTCAAGGGGTATCGCCTGATTCTCACGATGCCGGATACCATGAGCGCCGAGCGACGCAAGATATTGGCGATCCTGGGCGCGGAACTCGTGTTGACGCCGGGCATGGAGGGGATGCAGGGCGCGATCGACGCCGCGCGGCAGCTCCAGAAGGAGATTCCCGGCTCGTTCATCACGCATCAGTTCGACAACCCGGCCAATTCCGCCGTCCATTACCGCACGACGGGCCCTGAGATCTGGCGTGACACAGGCGGGGTGGTCGACTACCTGGTGGCCGGCGTGGGCACGGGCGGCACGATCTCCGGCGCCGGACGCTACCTGAAGGAGCGGAACCCGGAGGTCCGGATCGTCGCCGTCGAGCCGGACGAGTCGCCCGTGCTCTCCGGAGGCAGTCCCGGTCCGCACTTGATCGAGGGAATCGGCGCCGGATTCGTACCGCGCATCTACGATGAGAGTATCGTCGACGAGGTGATCCGGGTCACGCATGCCGAGGCCATGGCGGCGGTGAGAGAGCTTGCCAAGACCGAAGGCATGCTGGCGGGGATTTCCAGCGGCGCCAACGTCTTTGCGGCAAGCCGGGTAGCTCGACGGTCTGACGCCGCGGCCAAACGCATTCTCACCATCATCTGCGACACCGGCGAACGGTACCTCAGCACGGGGTTTCTGTCGTAGTCGGCAATCCGCAAATCGCAAAGGAGAGGCGGCATGCAGCGCCGTATCACGAATACCAGACGGAGCGACGACGAGGTCGTCAAAGAGGGCGGCCTGCTGTTGGATTTCGACGAAATCGCGCGGCACGGGAAGATGACGCTCGAAGAGTCGAAGGTCGCCAAGGCCTATGGTATTTACACCACGCGGCACCCGAACTACTTCATGGCGAGGATCGTTGTGCCGAGTGGAGTGCTGACCACTTCGCAGGTCCGCGGCCTGTCGAAGATCATCGCCGATTATGCCCAGGGCCGCATCTGCCTGACCACGCGCCAGGCGGTGCAGTTGCACTACCTGCGGCTGGGCGACGTCGCGCCGATGATGCGTGAACTGGCCAAGTACAGCCTGACCACGTTTCACGGCTGCGGCGACAATATCCGAAACACGGTTGCGTGTCCTCGGGCGTCGATTTGTCGGCACGGCCGATTGGATGTCCTGCTCTACGCCCACCATACGGCCGAGTTCATCAACTCCTGCCGCGACCTGGACAATTTGCCGCGGAAGTTCAAGATCAGTTTCTCCGGCTGCGAAGGCAATTGTGCCCAGCCGCTGATCAACTGCGTGGGCGCGGTGGCCGTCGTCCGCCGCCACGGCGACGGCGAGCAGCAGGCCGGTTTCCGCGTGACCATCGGCGGCGGCATGGGC
>JABMRP010001363.1 GCA_013202535.1 Planctomycetota bacterium | reverse complement strand
TCACCCTCTTTACGTTCACCCTCTTTACGTTCACCCTCGCGCTCTTCGCCATCGGCCTGGGCGAGTTGATCGGGGGCCGGCGTGTCGTCGGCTGCCGTGTAACCCCAAGTAGCGCCCAACAGGGCCACCACGGCCACGGCCGGCAGCGAGCGTCGCCATGAATTCTTCAGCACGTTCATCGTCGTTCCTCCTTCAAGAGAGATGGCCTGGGGATGTGCCCAAGCGGTACAAGAGATTGCCAGTATCAACAGAAGTACAAGCAGCACGTGTCGCGCCCGGCGCAGAGTGGCCCGACGCGGTGTTCGACGTGGATAGTTCGGCAGACGCAGCAGTCGCTCGACCCGGCGTCCCAGATCGGAGCGGAAACCCCCTCCGCGAACCGACAGCCAGCCGAGCCGCTGGGCGGGGACGAGTTGTCGGCCCAACTGCACGAGACAGTCGGCCAGTGCCTCGGGACCACCGGGGATTACCCCACTGGCCTCGTCGGCCGCCGCTTCGCCGACCGCGTGGAATCGATGCCTCGCCCACCAGACGGCCGGATGCCACCAGAGGATCGCACACAACAGGTTGGCGCTCAACTGCCACGACGGATCGCCCGCGGTGAGATGGGCCAACTCGTGGGCCAGCATCGCATCTTGCTGGTGGCGGTCGAAATTCTCGACAAACGTCGCCGGTAGCGCGATCGTCGGGCGGCGCCGGCCGAAAGCGACCGGCGTGGTCAGCCGCCGGGCCTGCACCACGCGGACCGACCGCCCTAGTCCGAGTCGACCGGCCAATGCACCCACGCGCCGGCAAAGGGCCGCGTCGGCCGGTTCCATTTGGCCCTGGCAAAAGGCACGCAGCCGAAGTCTCGTGCGCAGAAGCCGCGCGAGAACGATCATCGCACCGGAAATCCACAACAGGCCGGGCCACCAGTGGGGCGCCACTTCGACGGGCGCCACTTCGACGGGCGCCTGCTCGGTTGCCGGGCTGATCACCCCAACCGCCGGAGTCGTGGCCGGACGGATCGGTTCGGAAGAATCGGCCGGAAGGGCTACCATCGCCGACAAAGTTTCGTCGGATATCAGCTCGGTGTTTTCTTCTCTTGGCGGATCGGGCCACGAAAGTGGCTCCCAGGTGATCGCCGGTTGTGTATCCGCCGGCGGCGAGTGGCTGTCTAGCGGTTGGGTTTGCTCGATCTGGTTGCCAACCGAATCCTCGGGCGGATCGACCTGTCGGTCCACGGTCACCGCCGGCACGTCGGCCCGTGCCGGTTCGATCCACGTTGCCACCAAATGGACCGTGGCCGATCCGGCGCCGGTCAGTTCCAATACGACCAGGGCCCAAACCCCTAAGATGGCGCTTTGCCAAATCGTTCGCCGCCAAACGGCCGAGCGCACCGTCCGCCCGGCCAAGAACGCCAGACCCACGATCAGGGCCGTGCCGACACCGAGCACGATCGCCAGTTCAATCCACAGTCCGTGCGCGGGTATGAAAAGATTCTGCATGACCCATCGAAGCTCCCGGTCGTCAGTGTTGCTTACGTTCTTGGATCATCCGTTCCAGTCGATCGAGTTCCTGGGGCCCGACCTCTCGGGTTTGCAGCAGATGGCTCACCGTGTCGGCCAGACTTCCCTCGAACAGACGGTCGACCAGATCGTCGGCCATGCTCTGGGTCACCGCCTGGGCCGGAACCGCCGCCTGGTAGATGAAGCGGCGCTGCTCTTGGCGATGCCGCACCAAATGGCGGTCTTCCATCTTCCGTAGCATTGTTGCCACGGTCGTGTAGGCCAACCGCTCGGTACCCAGCCGCTCGGTGCCAAGCTGCTCGTGGACCTCCGCCACACTGGCCGAACCGACCTGCCAAAGCACCTTCATGATCTGAAGCTGCAGGTCGCCCAGCCGATATGTCCGATCGCTTGCCATGAGAAGATCGCTCCCTCGACACATTAAACTACCGCGGTAATACTACCAAGGTAGTTTCTTCGTGTCAACCCCCTCGGGCGGGGTGGTTCAGCGAACCTTGCGGGCAGGTGCCAGGCAAATCTCTATCGCTCAAATTGCGGGTAGAGAGAACGCAAGTCCAGGGTCGCCCAACACGCTCTGGAGAGATGGCTTCCGTGTGGTGGGAACCCGGCTTGAAGCACACGAAAACCGCGCAGATCAAGAAACTCAACCGCGGGAACGAAGTCACTGTCTGCCGTTACCAAAATCGCGACATCATAGGCCCTTTCCCATGCCAGTCTAATCATGTCGGTCGCAATGGCAGTATCAACGCCTTTTTCGATGGTGCGCGCCATATCGGCGTTACAGGAGGGGCAAGAACTGACCGGTATGTGACAAGCTGGACATTGCGGGGGATTCTTCGGCCGACGTTCGAAACACTTGACTTGAATACCGGGCTGCCGGTCGAGCCAGCTAGTCGCCCAATTATGGTATTTCTTTCCCTCGTCGGTTCTGGGATTGTACGAGGTGAAGACGATGGTTCCTTCGTACCGATACTCCGGGTTGCCCAACAACCGGACAGCGTCGGCAACAAGGACGTTCGGGAGTTTCAGCCAATCGACCTTGAAGTTCGGGTTCCGCGCCTTCTCGTTCAGAGTCAGTTGGAAATTCCAGAAGTCAATGAAGAGACGGATCTTGAGGGGCCCAGAGGATGCCGCATGGGCCGGGGGAGTTTCAGGGGGAATGCTCATCCAACGATACCTCACGGGAAGAAAGACCGGCTCAGCACGAGTTGGGGATGACAAGAAGAATACAGGGGGTTTGCCTTTCGGCAAACCCCCTGGGGCTTTAATGATCGGCAGCTTCCTTCAGCGTTTCCACCGTCAGATCCACCGATGAGCTAATGTCAAAGTACTTCGTCACCAGTTATCGACAGGCGACGGAGAAAAGTCAAACCTTTCCGAACACCCCTACGATTGTACCGGTTCCTCCCCTCTATGTCAAATACTACTCTCTAAACCCCCCTCTGTCTAACGTCCCGCTCCGCTTCTTTCGATCTGGCCTTTGGCCTTCGGTCGGATACAATAGAACATCCCGTCCATGAAGATCGAGATACCCCCCCCGCCAGAACCGGGATGGCCAGATGGCCTCTACTTCGACTTCCCCCCACTCAGTTGCGAGCCGGATCGTCTCGCAGGGAGACAACATCCCCCAATGACCGACAGCGCGATAATCGACTCGTTGCGATGGAAGAAGTTTCCCGTGTTGGACGACGGGTTTGTCTGTCTGGTCGACGTGATGGGCGGCGACCAGTCGGTGGTTCAGGCGGCGCGGGTGAGCTACGGACAGGGCACGCGG
>JABMRP010001362.1 GCA_013202535.1 Planctomycetota bacterium | reverse complement strand
GTTCATGAAGGCGCCCGGGGCGCCTTCGTCGGCGTTGCATACCAGATACTTCTGTTCTCCCGGGGCATCCCGGCAGAATTGCCATTTCCGCCAGGTCGGAAATCCCGCGCCGCCGCGTCCGCGCAGGCCGGCCTGCTTGATCTGGTCGATTGTGTACTCGGGACCCGACTCCAGCGCCTTGACCAGACCGGCGTAGCCGCCGACGGCCACGTAATGCTCGATGCTGGACGGATCGATGAACCCGCAGTTTCGCAGCGTACGTCTGACCTGGGGCTTGAAGACGGGCGTTTCCCACAGCCGGGGGATGCCGTCAACCGTCTGTTCGCCAATGGAACCCAATGCGTATTGCGGCATCGGGTCGTTACCCAGGAGATACTGCTCGATGAGTTCCTCGGCCCGCCGGGCGTCGACGTCGCGATAGAAGATCGGCGGATGCGGCGGCTTGGTGATACAGATGATCGGTTCGGCGTAGCAGAGTCCGATACAGCCGACCTCGATCACCTGGCAATCGAGGCCGCGCTCTTGCCACTTCGCCTCGGCGAAGACGTCCATCACTTCCCCGGCCCCGGCCGACCGGCCACAGGTGGCAGTTCCCACGAAAACGCGGGGGCTTGAGCCACTCTGCAAGGCTTCCCATTGCTGGCTTGCGCGTTGCTTGAGTTGATCGAAACGGGTCGTCATTGCTGCTTACCTTTCCCTCGCTTGCCTTTCCCGAATGCCTTGGCCACCTTCTTGGCTGTCATCTTGGCCATGACCTTCTCGTTGGCCGTGAGACAGGGCGACAGGCCGCAGGCCCCGATACAGGCGACCGTTTCGATCGAGTATTCCCGATCGGCCGACGTTTCGCCTTCCTTGATCCCCAGTTGGTTCTCGACCTCCTGGAGAATTCTCGGCGCGCCGCGCACGTGACACGCCGTCCCCCGGCAGACGGTGACGTGGGTTTTGCCGATCGGCTGGAAGCGAAACTGGGCGTAGAACGTGGCGACCGCATAGACGCCGCTCTCCGGTACATGCGCGAATCGGGCGATCTGGCGCATGGCGTCTTCGGAAAGGAAGCCCAGCTTCGCCTGCACGTCCTGTAAGAGGGGGATCAGTTCGTGTTGGTTCCCTTGGTAGGATGAGAAGATGGCATCCAGACACTCACAACTCTCCATGGCGTCTCCCTGAAGGCAATACGACAAGCGTTGACTCCTTCAAGCCAAGCTAGCGGTTTTTCTTGGGCAAGTCAATTAGGCCGGATTGTTCATGGGGCGATGGTAAGTGCGAAACGTAAGCGAGGGCCGATTAGCGAGTTCACCTCGCTTACGCTTCGCACTTACCACGAAACACGCTGTCGCCATCCCCCGAACGTCGCCTCGTTGCAGACCCCCCGAGAAGTTACCCCAACGGCGTTTCACACGCGTGCGGCGCTATGTCGGACCCCGTTGAGGTCAACGGCAAGAACCGGTCACCCCATCTTGGCCAGGATCCCCTTCAAGCCGTCCAGCGAGATCTTGGAACACTCCATCGGCGACTTGCCGTCCGGATAGCTCTCTTGCTCCACGGTGATCCACTCGGTGCCGCCGACTTCGCGGCAGGCGGTAATCACCTCGGGCCAGTTGACCGAGTCCTGTCCGAGGAATGCCTTCTTGCCCGCCGTGTCGCCGTGGACCGAGGGCTTGAAATGCGTGATCTTCGTCCGGCCCGGATACTTTCGGACGTAGACCGCCGGGTCGCGACCCGCGTGGGCGGTCCAGCCGCAGTCTTGCTGCAACACGACCTCCTCGCTGGTCCGCTCGGCGAACAGATCCCAGTAGGTCTTGTCGGTGCCTTCGGCGATGTTGAACTCGCGGGTGTGGTTGTGGTAGCCGCAGTACATGCCGTGCGGCTTGAGCGCCTCGGCCGCTTTGTTGAACTTTTCGGCGAGCTCCTTGCTCTTCTCCGGATGGCAAAAGGCCCCGTCGCCGGGAACGATGAGGAACTTGCAGCCGATCGTCTGGTGGAACTCGATGGTCTGCCCGATGCGATCGTCGGCAAACGACGACGTGCCGATGTGCGTCCCCGCGGTTTTGAGCCCCAGGTCGTCGAGTTTCTTCTTCAGCCCGGCCGCGTCGCCGCCGTATTTGTGGTATCCGGCGAACTCGACGCCCTGGTAACCCATCTTGGCGACCGCCGCGACGGTCTTGTCGAAATCCTTGCCGCAATCGCCGCGGACGGAGTAGAGTTGCAGCGCGATGGGGATTCGCTTCGCCGCGGCGGCGAGGGCCGACTTGCCGAGGATCGAAGCCGAAGTGCCGGCGGCCAACAGGCCGGCGCCAACGCGCAGCGCGTCGCGTCGTGTTAGTTGTTTGGTCATCATGGAATCATCCTCGTTGTGGTGGTTGGTGTCGTTGTATTGGGAACGGCATTTCTCATATTCAATCATACGGTCATCATAGCAGGGTGGGACGGTAAGGTCCAATTCGGCTTGACGGTGCGGTTGTAGGGTGGGACAAGCAAACCGCATCCATGGTGGGCCGGCGGTCGCTTGCCGAAGGATCATGGAACAACAGGTTGTCGCTCGCGGCTGCTTTGGTTTGCGACGGCCCACCAACGTGTTCCGCGACCTTGTCCCACCCTACCCACGGTCAGCATCACTCTGTTTCGACGGGCGACTCACCCGGCTTCTTCCCCACGATCGGCACCAGCGGGCGGATCCAGATATTGCGAAACCGGACCGGATTGCCGTGAAACTGGATATCGATGGGCAGCTTCGCTTCGTGCTTCTCATACGACGGCGGCTTGTGCCAGGCGGTGGCGCCGACCAACCGGAAATTGTTCTGGATCACCATGCCGTTGTGCAGCACGGTCATCGCGGCCGGTTGCTCGACCGTGCCGTCTTCGGCGAACCGGGGCGCCCGGAAGATGATGTCGTACGTTTGCCACTGGCCCGGCGGGCGGCAGGCGTTGACCATCGGCGGCGACTGCTTGTAGATCGCCCCGGCCTGACCGTCGAAATAGGTCTCGTTCCCGTGCGAGTCGAGAATCTGCACCTCGTACTTACCCATCAAGTAGACGCCGCTGTTGCCGCGTCCCTGACCGCTCCCCTTAACTTCCGCGGGCGACGCCCATTCGACGTGCATCTGACAATCGCCGAAACTCTCCTTGGTCGAGATGCCGCCACCGCGGGCAGTCGCCACGCCGTCCTCGACCAGCCACCGCTCGCCGCCGTTCCACCTCGAGAGGTCCTTGCCGTCGAACAGCACGATCGCATCGGCCGGCCGGCCGTCGACCGGCTCCGGGTCCACCACCGGCGGCTCGGGCCAGACGATCCCGCTCTTCCACTCTCCGCCCACGCACGGCGCGACGGTGACAGCCAAAACAATCAGAAGGGGCAAGAGACGTTGAAAACATAGCGTCGCGGGGCGGGCGGAGTTCATGGCGGCGGGTCCTTTCATGGGGAGAAGTCGAGGCAGGGAGTGAAGTGCTTCATTATGCTTCACCGCGTCGGTCAAGACAACTCCCAGACGCCGCGTAACACGGCCCGGCCGCAGCCGATGTCTTGGGGAAGCAGCAATGCCATGCGATGCGTTTTGTCCCGGGCATGGCGTCATCGGGCGAGAGTTCAAAACAACCGGTGGTCGGCGGACGAGTCACCTTCGTCCCACGAGGCCTTTCGTTCTGAGGTGCCGAGGGGCTTTGGGCAGATGTGAATACGAAAATGACATGCACATTTTGCGACATCTGGGTGGGGCCGCGAGGAGTGTGGCGCGAGTCGGTTACCTTGCCTGTTGTTGTCGCGTAACTCCTGTTGGGGTAGGCACTTGCGCCGGAGACAACAGCCCGAGGTGAAAGGGGGCGTTCACCGTTGCGCGTGCCATGGGCGGGCGAACCGCCATGACGCCCGATGCGGCAGACGCCCGATGTCGCGTTATCGAAAGACAAAGTCGCGGGAAATCCTGGTATTTCCAGGGCGATCTTGCTTTAATGAGGGTGGAAACCACTCATTTCTTTTCCCGGGAGGTGCATCATGCGCGTTCGAGTAGTGACGGCGGTATTGGTAATGGCCGGCTTTGCAGTCGGCGGAAGTTTCGCCATGGCCGGGCCGCTGGGCCTCGGCGGCAATGTGCTGTGGCTGGATGCCAGCGACGTGTCGACGATCACGGACACGGGCGGATTGGTCGATCAGTGGAACGACAAGAGCACTGCGGGCAACAACTTCACGGGAACCGGCAACGAGAGACCCACCACGGGCGCCAGCACGCAAAACGGTCTGAACGTCATCACGTTCGACAACGACTACCTGGTCGGGCCCAACGCCGTGCTCGGCGGCGGCGACGACGACTATACCTACTACGCCGTGTGGCAGCCGAACCGGAACGCCGTCCTGACCGTCTACGAGCAGGGCCAGGGCAACGATCAGCGGTCGTCGATCCTCGCGGTGAACGCGGCGTATGGTTTCAACGGGCAGGGCAACGACAAACACGATCTCGTACCGTACGCTCCGAACCAGTGGCGGGTGATGGACATGAAGGTCGACAACAGCTTGCCTGACGGCACGAACAACATCTATCTCGTCGACAACGACACCCCCTACGTCGGGCGAACCGGCAACCCCGCCAACTTGAACATTGGCGCCAACGGCTCCCGCGTCGGCGCGAAGGTGCAGAACAACGCGGAGCGAATGTTCGGCGACATCGCCGAGATCCTCGTGTACGACCGGGCGTTGAACGACGCCGAACGCCTCCAGGTGCGCGACTATCTGGACGAGAAATACGCGCTGAACGACTTTGCCCCGCCGGCGCCGGCGACCTTCGGCTACGATTTCCAGGACGGGACCGGCACCCCCGATCTCGACGGGTGGACAATCATCTCTCAGGGCAACGCCGGACAGCCACAGATCCAGTCCGCCCGCAGCGAGGCCAACCGACTGCTCACCGCGCCTGTCCTGACGACGGCGTTTGGCACGCCGGTGGGAGGCTTCATCGGCGACAACGGCCACAACACGCTCATCGCCCAGTCTCCCGCGTTTGAAATCACCGCGGCTGGGGAGATAACCTGGCAGAGCGTGGGCGGCAATGCCGGCGGTGCCGTGGATCCGGGAACGGGAACAGGGGCTTACCCCGGCAACGCCATGGGCGTATCGCTGGTCCGCGCCAGCGACGGCGACCGCGTGCTGAGCGTGGAGACCGCCCAAGAGGGAAGCGTCACCGGCTACTCGTTCGACGTCACGCCTTTCGTCAACGACGGCAACAGCTACTATCTGGAAGTCGTGGATAACCTCAGCGGCGGCTGGGGCTACGTCGAGTGGGACACCTTCTGGATTCCCACGGCCGACCGAATCGCCCTGATGGACCCCCAGACCAATGACGGGTCGTTCGAGTCGAATACCATCACCACCAACCACGCGCCGACCACGCTTCCTCCCGTTTGGACGATCACGGAGACCGGCACCGGCGGTGTGCTGGGCCCGGGGCACGACGCCCGGTTCAAGTCGGACGGTTCCAGGGCCATGTTCTCCGACAGCGGTATCACAACGGCCACGTCCATGGACCTGCTTGGCACCAACGGGTATGACTCGGTTTCCGAGGGGGACCTGTTCGACTGGTCGTTCGATTTCAATTCCTGGGGGAGCGACTCGGGAGGCACCTTGGAACTGGATTTTGGAAATGGGGCCGTGCTGCTTGGAACGGGGCTGTCCGACGGTGACATCGGCACCTATCACACCATTTCGGGCACGTACACCGCCACGGCCGCCGATGCGGCCGGCGGTCAACTGGTTCTGTTGGCCCATCTCAACCGAGGCGCCGGCAACGCTTACGCGGATAACGTTCGCCTTACGGTGATCGCCGCGGCGGTCCCCGAACCCTCCACCTTCGTGCTCGCCGTCCTCGGCCTGCTGGGGCTGGCATGGTACGGGCGGCGACGGCGGAAGTAACCGAAATGGAGCAAAGCACATGAGGTGCAAGCAAATGCCGGCGACGCGCGGGTGCGAAAAAGGTGTCAGGAACCTTTTGTGCGAAGCACCCTCC
>JABMRP010001361.1 GCA_013202535.1 Planctomycetota bacterium | reverse complement strand
ATGATCGAGTGCGATTGGGTTCGCCAGGCCGTGTTGGAGGGATTGCATCGCGAGCCGGCCAAGGTTTCACTTGCGGTCGACACGATGCTCGGTCGCGCTGGGCGCATGGCCGACGTTTTCGCCGCTTCTCCCTCGGCCGGCGACGCGGAGAAACTGGCTCGAAACCGCATCGCGATTTTGCAGGGCATTCGCGATCAGGCTGCCGACAAGGACCCGGCGGAGTCGGCCCGTCGCTGGCTGGAAGCCCGCCGGGCGATGCGCGACGTCGCCTTGGCCCATCCGGCGATCCGGTTCGATCGCCTGTTGCTGGTCACTCGCTTCGCACCGCATACGGTAAGAAACATTACCCGCACGTTCGCCTGGCAACACAAGCCGGGCGGCGATCTGTGCGTTCTCTCCGACTGGCGTGGCGACGGCACGTTGCGCTCCGTCTTGCAGGGCCAATTGGGAGCCGGTCACGTCCATAGCCTCGACGTCCACCCCGATGCCGATCGGCTGGTCTTCTCCTTTGCCCGGCAACCGCTCTGGCCGCCGCGAGACGATACGACCACGGCCGCCGGTGAGGGAACGGCCGCCCATCGATTGCGGCAAGAACACCCGCCCCTGTGCCTCTGGGAAATCGGCGTCGACGGCAGCGGGCTTCGCGGGCTGACCGACGATCCGTTTTGGAACGATTTCGAGCCCACGTACGCCGCCGACGGAACGGTTGTCTTCGCGTCCGACCGCTGCGGCCGATCGGCCGAGTGCGGGCCGCGGGAGTACGACATCGCCAATGCCAACCTCTATCGTCTGGCGCCGGGCGATCCCGTTGCGCGGAGAGTGACCGACAGCAAGGACATGGATCGCGATCCGCGCTGCCTGGACGACGGGCGCCTGGTCTATACCCACTGGGAGTACCAGGAGCGGCATTTCATGGAAGTCCACTCGCTCTGGACCGTACGACCGGACGGGTTCATGGCCGACGCGCTCTACAAACAACACATGAAGGCCCCGCTGGCGCTACGGTCGGCTCGGCCCGTGCCCGGCGCCGGCAAACTGGTGGCGGTGGCCACGGGCCATCATACGTTCGCCCACGGGTCGGTGGTTTACGTGGATCCGTCGGCCGGATCGAACGATGTTCGCGGCCTGTCCGTCGTCACTCCCGGAGTGCGTCCACAGGAAGGGCCGATGGCCGGCCGGACGGTCGCCGGCGGTGGCGTGGCTGATTGCGGCGGCTTGTACCAGACGCCTTACGCACTGTCGGACGAATGCCTCTTGGCTTCGTACGCCTATCCGCGACCGCATTGCACCGCGCCGTGCGGCGTGGACAGTAACGGATTTGCCGTCTACTTGATCGACGTACATGGCAACCGGGAACTGATCCATCGCGATCGACTGTTCTCGTGCAGCCATCCGGTGCCGCTGGTGCCGCGCCCGCACCCGGCGGAATTGCCCGAGTTGGTCGATCGTGCCGAGTCGGAGGCGGTCTGTTACGTGGCCGACGTGTACCAAGGCATGGACAACGTCCCGCGCGGCACGATCAAACACCTGCGGATCGCCCAGCATGTTGGTTGGCCGCTGGACCCGCAGCGCGGCATGGCCCCGTATTTTGCCGATCGCGCTTACCAGCAACAATTCGGCTACTGGAGTTGGTCGCCGGTGCGGGTGATCGGCACCGTGGGGGTCGAAGAAGATGGGTCGGCCTGTTTCACCGTGCCGGCGGGCGTGGGCGTCTATTTCCAGGCCCTCGACGAGCGGTTCATGGAAGTGCGCCGCATGCGATCCATGGTCGGCCTGCAGCAGGGGGAAGTGCGCGGCTGCCACGGTTGTCACGAGTCGGGCGAAGAAACGCCCCTGGCCCGTTGGGGAGCCCGGCAAGCGCTGGGCAGCGAGCCTCGCAAGCCAACACCGCCACCCTGGGGCTCCGAGAAGCTGTTGGGATACGAGTGGCTCGTCCAGCCGATCCTTGATCGCCATTGCACGCGCTGCCACGGCGCGGACCGCCCTGACGGTGACATCGATCTGAGCGGCCGGCGCGCCGAGGACGGGTTCGTGCAGTCGTTTCGCACGATGTTCGGGCGGCTACCCGACGGAAAGAAGACCGACCGCCGTCTGGTCTCCGTCGCCGATCGTTTCAGCGACGGCAGCGTATCCCGGCCGTGGCAGTTCGGTTCGCATCGCAGTGGGCTGATCACCACGCTGCGGGACGATCCGCTACACCGTCGCGAGGTACGCATGGGCCAGGACGACTGGCAGGCGCTGGTCACCTGGGTCGACGCCAACGCGCCCTACTTCGACAGGTTTATCGACAAACGCAGCCCGCGATAAAGGAACATCCAACGATGTCCAAGCTGATCGATCTATCTCATCCGCTGCGGGACGGCCAGCTTTGCTTTCCCGACGACCCGGGCATCTGCGTGGAAACGCACGGCACGCTGGACACACTGGGCTTCAACATCGCCAAGGTCAGCCTGTCGACACACCAGGGCACGCACCTGGACGTACCGTTTCATTTCTTCGACGACGGCAAGACCCTCGACCGTGTTTCGCTGGATCGTTTTCACGGCCCCGCCAGTTTGATCGATTTGGCCCCGGGGACGTGTCTGGAGCCCAAGACGCCGATTACGATCGACATGTTCCAAGCGCACGAAGCGAAGTTTCGGCCGGGCGCCAAGGTCATCTACCGAACCGGATGGGACCGGACGTACAATACGCCCGAGTATTT
>JABMRP010000136.1 GCA_013202535.1 Planctomycetota bacterium | reverse complement strand
GGCAAACGCGCCGCCCACCTTGTCGGTAAAGTCGACTTTCATCTTCCACGACCAATCGTCGATGGCCACCTTCATCTTGCCCGGGATGTTGGCGAAGTAGGTGGGACATCCGAGGATGATCGCGTCGGCCGCTTCGAGATCCTCCTTGGTCACCTTCTCGACCCGGCGGACCACGGCCACCGCCCCCGGCACCCGTTTCACACCGACCGCCACGCCCTGGGCCATCTTCTCCGTGCTACCGTAGAGCGAATGGTAGGCGATCAACACAACAGCGGCCGGCCGATCGGCGTCATCGGCCGCCGGCGGATCCCCCGGCTCGGCCACCGCCGGGTGAGTTGCCAGCAGAAGGCATCCCAGAACAAGTCCCACGATCGAAAGGTAGCGGCGTTTCATCGCTTTCTCCTTTTCGTATAGTAGCCCCGTTGCCCACCCGCTCCCGGAAGTTTATCATTTCCCATAGCCGCCGGGAACCAACGGGCCGGCAATTGCCAAGCGAATCAGGAGACTTCGATGAAAGTACACGGCGTGGGGATTATCGGCTTCGGGTTCATCGGCAAGGTCCACGCTTACGGATATACGAATCTGCCCCTGTTTTACGACCCCGTGCCGCTGGCGGCCCGTGTGACCCACGTCGTGACCGGCCATCAGGAAACGGCCGAAAAGGGCCGGGCGGTGATCGGGGCCGACGTGGCGACGACCGATTATCGCACCGTGACCGAGAACCCCGAGATCGACATCGTCCATATTTGCTCGCCCAACCACTTGCACAAAGACGCCCTGCTGTCGGCCATGCGCCACGGCAAACACATCTATTGCGACAAGCCGCTCGTGGCCACGGTCGAGGAGGCCGAGGAGATTCGCGCCGCGCTGGCCGACTACCGAGGCACGGCACAGATGACGTTCCAGTATCGGTTCTATCCGGCCACGCTTCGGGCGAAACAACTGATCGACGAAGGTGCCCTGGGCGAGATCCTCACGTTCCGTTCGAGTTTCCTGCACGGCGGCAGTGCCGACCCGGTGGCACCGCTGAAATGGAAACTCAGCCGCGCGGCCGGCGGCGGCGTGATCGCCGATCTGGCCTCGCATGTGCTCGATCTGGTCGACCATACAATCGGTCCATTCGACTCGTTGATGGCCGACACGCGGATCGTTTATCCGCGGCGACCGTCATTGGCCGACCCGACTGAGAAGCTTCCGGTCGATACCGAAGACAGTGTCGTGGCCCTGGCCCGACTGCAATCGGGGGCGACCGGCACGATCGAAGCGACGAAGATCGCCACCGGCAGCGAAGACGAACTACGGCTGGAGATCCACGGCACGCGCGGCGCGTTGCGTTTCAACGGCATGGACCCGCACCACTTGCAGTGGCACGACGCACAAGCATCCGATCGGCCGTTGGGCGGCCTGCGCGGCTGGAACCGCATCGCCACGGGCCAGCGTTACGACGACCCGGCCAGCGGTTTCCCCAGCGCCAAGTCGGCCATGGGCTGGATACGCACGCATGTGGCCTGCCTGGCCAATTTCCTCGAAGCGGTCGCCGCAGGCCGGCCGGCGGTGCCCGGTTTGGAGCAAGGGATCCGCGTACAGGGATTGATGGAATGCTTGCGCCGCTCGGCGGCGGAGAAGGCGTGGGTAGATGTATAGTAGCCATCTCGCTCCGCGAGATGTAGCCTTTGGAGATCCGGTACGCCTAAAGCCACATCTCGCGGAGCGAGATGGCTACTATACGAACCAAGAAAAGGAACCACCGCATGAAACCTTGCCTTGCAGCCTTTCTTGCATCGATGGCCGTATGCCTCACCACGACGGAGCGATGCGCTGCCGCGCCGCTTTCGGACTATTTCAACGCGGAACCGGCCAACTCGCTCATCCGCCGACTTGAATCAACCGACGCTGACGAAACGCCTCCCGGTATCGTGCTTTCGCAAGAACACCGCTGGCTGCCCGAGTTGCGGATGTTGGTGATCGAAAATGGCGTGACCAACCGGGGTAAGGAACCCGTCGACGTTGGCGCGCTCCCTTTGGGCCGGTGGACGTTTCGCATCTCCGGCGGTATCGAAGCGACCCGTTACGGCAAGTTGAGCTACCGCAACGATACCTGGTACGGCTCGACCTTCTGGACGGGTCCCGACTGGACGCGGGTTGGCAAGGACTGGCACCACCCGGGCGAGAAGACACCCAGCGTTCGCCGCTTTACCGCCCCGCGCGACGGGCGGGTGACGATCTCGGGTCGCGTCTACAAGGCCCATCTCGACGGCGACGGTGTGCGAGCTTCGATCCGTCACAACGGTCGCACGCTCTGGACGGCCGACATCCAGGGCAAGGACGACCAAGGCGTCGAGCCGAAGCTGACGCTGGACGTCCGCAAGGGCGACCCGATCCGCTTCGTCGTTCACAAGCTGGGCGCCATCTTCTGCGATACGACCCGGTGGGATCCGGTGATTACGTATGCCGATGGCAGCATTTCTCGGGCCTCCGAAAACTTTTCGACAACCGATCAGGGCCGTGGCGGTTGGTCGTACGAGATGGAGTTGGACCCCAACGACAAGCGCGGGTTTCCTCGTATACTCGCCATGGACCGGCAGTTGGCTCCGCGGGACGAGCCGCTCACACCCGGCCGACCCGTCGAGGCAACTAACGGCAACTCGCTGCCGCTCTTGGTCGTGGCCGACGAAGCGGACGAGAGCGGGATTACGATGGCGGTCGTCACCCCGGGTGCGTGGCGACTGCGATCGGTTTTGACCGATGCCGGACTGCTCGACTTGCGACTGGACACGGCCAAGGGCCGAACACTGGCGCCCGGTGCAACGACCCAACTGCCGGCCGTCGTGTGGGGTGCCTATCGCGGCCGGTCGACGGTGGGCATAAAGCGACTTCAACAGACGCTGGCCGCGGAGAGTCACGACGCCCAGATCGGCCAATTGAAAACACACGTTGCCGCGGCGATTCGCGGTCTGACCCGTTCGCCCGATTTCCCGCCGGATGCGACCGCACCGGGAGACCCGGCAACGGTCCTGCCCGAGTTGGACTTGGGCGTCATGGTGCTGGCCCAATGGCGACAGGAGGACGAGATCGACGAAACGCCCGAGTCGTACGCGGCGGCGACCGCCGTTCATTTGCAGAAGGGCCGACTGCTGTTGGCCGATCTCCGCGCGGGCCGGTCCGACGACTTCCTGACCGCCGAAGCCGTGTACTTCGAGCGTTTGGCCAAACTGGCCGGGCGCGACGATCTCGATC
>JABMRP010001360.1 GCA_013202535.1 Planctomycetota bacterium | reverse complement strand
TGCTACGGCGCGAAAAACGTCAAGACACCCGCCCTGGATGGCTTGGCGGAAAAGGGCATTCGCTACACGCATGTGTTCTCGACTTCACCGGTATGCGCTCCCAGTCGCAGCGCATTCTTCGTTGGCATGTACCAGACAACTTCCGACACCCACAACATGCGTTCTCACCGCAACGATGATTATCGGCTTCCCGAAGGCGTCAGGCCGATCACGCATCGGCTCAAGAAGGTCGGCTATTTCACCGCCAATATCAAGACGATGGGCGGCGACGTCGTGGGGTCCGGCAAGCTCGACCTCAATTTTGTCCATGAGGGAAAACTCTACGACGGCGACCAATGGGAAGATCTGAAAACGCATCAACCGTTCTTTGCCCAGGTGAATACTCTGGAAGCGGAGTACGATATTTACGATCGCCAGACCTGGCGGCAGCCTCGCGTGGAATGGAAGGGGGAGCACACCCACGAGAAGATCGCCACCCCCGAGAACGTGACTCCGCCTCCGTATTACCCCGATCACCCGCTCGTTCGAGAGGAATGGGCCCGCTATCTGAATTCGATCTCCGGGATGGATAAGACCATTGGGAGAATCCTGCGGCAACTGCAGGCTGACGGCCTGGCCGACAATACGATTGTGATGTTCTTTGGCGACAACGGGCGCATCGAGCCTCGGGGTATTCACTGGTGCTACGACACGGGCCTCCACGTTCCGATGATCGTGTACTTCCCCAAGAATGTCGCCAAGCCCGGAAACTACCGGCCGGGAACGGTCCGTGACGAGGTGATCAGTCTGATCGATCTGACATCCACCACGTTGAGTTTCGCGGGAGTCGATCGCCCCCTGGGGATGGACGGCCGCATTTTTCTGGGGGATCGGCTGGCTCCCGAGCGCGAGTATGCTTTCTCCGCCCGCGATCGGATCGACGAAACCGTGAACCGGGTGCGCAGCGTTCGCGGAAAGCGTTATCACTACCTTCGCAACTATTATCCGGATCGTCATTTCACCTCCCTGAACCGCTACAAGGAGAAGTGTTTTCCCATCAAGCCCTTGATGCGCAAACTGATGGCCGAGGGAAAGCTGACCGGGGCCCCGGCGGAGTTGATGTCACCCACGGTCGCGCCGGAGCAACTTTTCGACACGGTCAACGATCCTCACGAGATACACAATCTGGCCGATTCAACAGCGTCACGGCACCGCGAGGCGCTGATACGCATGAGAACGGCGCTTTCCGTCTGGATGACCGAAACTCAGGATCAGGGCATGTTTCCAGAGCCGGAGGAGGTAGTGAAACCCTTCGAGAAGGAAATGCACGATTGGTTCGGCACGCCCGACTGGTACTCCACGCAGCGGAAAGAAGATTAGGGATGTCCGGCAATCGCGATCTATCGTAATCCGCGATGTGAACCATTGGTTTACGTCGGCTGTCCAGTAGCAAGAACGGGTGATTCCGCCTTTTCCAGCGGCGCGCTCGGCCCCGGACGAGTTCGGTTGGCCGGGGGTGTTCCGTGCATGGGTTCTGACGAGGTGTTTCACGCGTGGTTAGCTCAGTGGGTAGAGCACCAGACATTCACTCTGGCTGTCGCGGGTTCGATTCCCGTACCACAAGCCGCAGGCTGAAAACCTGCTCCACCATGGCCCGAGGGAGGCGGGCGTTTGACCGATCGGCCCCCGGGTCTTCGGCAAGCATCTCGCTACTGGGCGGCACGCTTCCCCGATTCCAACAGCCCACTGACTCGCAGCCAGTCTTCGCAGCGGTTGGGCCAGGTGCAGACCGGATTGTCCGACCGGCGCAGGCCGTAACCGTGACCGCCTTGCGAGTAAACGTGCAATTCGCTGGGAACGCCCGCCTTCTTCAGTGCGACCAGCAGCAACGCCGCGTGGGCACCCCGCTGTTTGTCATCCTGCGTAACGGCCATAAACGTCGGTGGTGTCTTGTCGGTCACGCGCACTAAGGGGCTGAGTGTCCAAGGGTCGTCCTTGTCGCCCAGATAGGCCGCGTAAATGGGTACCATGAAATCGGGACGGCAACTCAAATCGTCGGCTTCGTCCATCCGCTCGTAGGTCGGCCGGTCCCAGTGCGTACCCGCCATGACCGTCAAATTGCCACCGGCGGAGAACCCGAGGATGCCGATCCGCGTGGGATCGATGCCCCATTTCTCCGCGTTCCCGCGGGCCAGGCGGATAGCCCGCTGCGCGTCTTGCAGGGGCGCCTTGTGGGGTTGGTCCTTGTCGCGCCGCGGGACTCGGTACTTCAGCACGACCCCCGTTACGCCAATCGAGTTCAACCACTTGGCGATCTCGGTCCCTTCCAAGTCCCACGCCAGGATGTTGTATCCTCCGCCGGGGCAAATCACGACGGCACACCCGCTGGCCGATTTCTCGGCGGCTCGATAGACCGTGATCGTCGGCTCGCCCACGTAAGTCACGCGGAGAACGCCGTCGTCGCCGGCCTGTGCCTTGGCCGGGCCGGGTTCACTCGTTTCGCCGGGCACGCCTTGGGGCCACAGTTTCACTTCGATCGGTTCCGCCGCGGCGATCGTCGCGGTCGTCAGCAACGTCGTCATCAGCAACGTCGTCATCAGCAACGTCGTCATCAGCAACGTCG
>JABMRP010001359.1 GCA_013202535.1 Planctomycetota bacterium | reverse complement strand
GATTATGATTCCGCTGCTCTAACCAACTGAGCTACGCCGCCTTGTGCTATCAAGGATGGGTTTTATTGACCTTTTCTATTTGCCCCCTTCATGCGGTTGGCACCTACTTCACCAAATACCCCTCCCACGTGGGTGCCTCGGAGGACCGGGCCATTGACCTGTCGGGAGGCCAACGCGACTCGCCATTCTACCACGAACCGACCGGGGAGCAAGGCGGCCAAGCCGGCGAATCCGCACCCCGGCTTCCCCTCTTTCCGCACGCTTGGCGTCGAAGTGCTCAGCGAGCGGGGCATGAAGCAGCAGCAGCAGAGGCGGCGAGGGAGACTCTCGGGCGGATGATCGTTGGTTTGGGTCGTCTCGCATGGTTTTGTGCTATGCGAACGCACCACACTTTCGTTCGGGGCGCATTGCGATGAGCGGCTAACGGGCGCCGGCGGATTCCGCCTTTCGGCAAGCCTCCAGAAGCGCGCGGCGCGTGGCCACTTCCGGGTACGTTTGGGCCAGTGCCTTGAGTTGCGGTAGCCATCGCCCCTCGGCGAGCATCCCCAGGGCCAAAGCGGCCGAATGGCGGACACCGATGGCGTTGTCGAAATCGGCGACCGTGGTAAGTAGATCCGGCACGACCGCCGGATCGCCGATCCGGCCCAACGCATGAGCCGCGGCCGCCCGATAGAACGGGGTCATCGCCTTGTAGACGAACACGTGCGGTGGTTTCTCGAACCCAAAGCTCGCCTCGTCCGGGTCGTCGTTGATGGCCGCCAACAGGCAGGGGACCGACTGCCGGTCGCGAATCTTGCCCAGTACACGGGCCAGGTAGAAACATACCCACGAGCGCTGCCGCGACGGGGGTTCGGCCCGATAACGGTTCAAGGCGGCGCGAATCTGGTCGGCGTAGCGCGTGTCGAGGCAGACGACCGAGACGATTTGTGCGGCCCGGGACGTGGCAGCCATCGGATGCACTTCTCTGGCCGGCGGCGACGATTGCACGGCGGAGAGCAGATCGTCGGCCGGCTCGACTTCGGAATCGCCCAGCACGGCCAGGCACGTCTCGATCACCGCCATGGCGTGTCCCGACCGCTGTACCGATCGGGCGACGAGCGTCTCGTAGGCATCGCTTTCCAGCAACAGCGCTCGGTCGGGATCGATCGGCACGGAGCGCAGAATCGCGGGAAGCGTCTCCCGCGGGCAACACGCGCCCAGGGCATCCAGGGCCTCGATCACCCGATAATGAATCAGCGAGGAGTGACACCCGCGGAGCCAGTCGTGATCGCCCGACCAGTGCGTGTAGAGCCAGAAATCGCGCAGTTTGGGCAGGGCGTCGAGCAGCGTCCGCTGGGCGTCGGGCGTGGCGATCCGGCCGAGCGATTCGGCGGCGGCGGCAGCCAGGTAAACAGACTTTTGCTGCCACCCCAACTCGTGGAGGTGCGTGGCGGCGGACGACGCGGGGGGCGGATCCTTGTCCATGTTGACGGCGAGCATCTCGCTCAGCAGGTCCACCGCCTGCTCGTCGCCCAGGTGTCCCAAACCGCGGATGGCCGCCTCGGCCGTGCGGAGCGGCCGCCCGGGATCGGCGACAAGAAATTCGCGCAGCGCACGGCGTCCCGGCAGCCCGGCGACGTGGCCCAAGGCCTCGACCGCCTTGTGTACAACCACCGGATCTTCGGCCGCCAGACGTGCGATCAATTGGGCTTCCACCTTCGTCCAATCGCAGTCGGCCCTCCAACGCCGCCACGCAGCCAGTCCGTCGGCCTGCTGCCGCGCGTCGTAGGCGTTGAAACCGACCGCATGACCGGTCAGGTTCTCCACCGCCACGTTGGCCGCCTGGGCCACCTGCGGATGCACGTCGGCCAGCGCCGCAAGCAGTCCGTCCACCGCATCCCGGTTGCCGCACGCGGAAAGTGCCATCGCCGCGCCGCCGCGCACGTCCGGACTGGCATCACCCAGCGCTCCGAGCAATGCCCCCACGGCGGCCCGATCGCGAAAAATGGCCAACCGCCGGGCAGCCGACAATCGCCGGTTCGGATCGCCGTCGGTCAACTGCCGACAGAGCCGCCCCACCTCGCTTGCCCGACCGGGCGGCAGGGCCGTTTCACATCGCTCCAATGGCAACGGCTCCTGGGTCAAGAGATCGATGCTCGCCGCTTCGCGGAAGCGATCGAACTGCATGTTCAAGACACCCCCGTTGGCCCCGTTGTTGCCCCGATAGCGATGCGCATCGCCCTGCCCCAGCAGCGACACGGGACGAGACCGCGCGGCCATTGCGCCGCCCTGCAATCGCGGGGTGCTGCTTCGCGGACTGTGACAACCGACACACGTTCGCCGTTCGCCCGGGCGAACATAGATCCACGAAAGTTCGTTGATCACGCCGCGTCCCTCGGCGTCGACCGCCTGAATGGCCAGCGCCCGATCGGCGGGCACCTCGACGTGGAACGATCCGTCGGGTGCCAGCGGCACGGTCCCCAGCTCGATCGCCTCGACGCCCAGGTGAACCAGGCCGTGGCGAACCGCTCGCAGGGTGAACGGTTGCCCCTGGTACACGCGAACCGCCTTGATCCGCGACAACTCGGCCCCGGTCTGCTTGGTGTGAAACACGCTTTGGCAGAGCAGATAACCCGTCTTCTCCAGGCGGTTTTCGGAATCCCGATCCACGACCGAGGCCGTCACGGGTGCCGCCTTCCGCGGTCCGCCCCCAACACGACGATCCCCCCGCTACCGTCGGCGCGGGTCTGTTGGATTCGGGTTTCCACTTTGGCCCGTTCGAGAAAATTGTCGCGTCCGTCCTTCTGTCGTCCCAAGACGGCCCCGACGAGAACGCCGGGCAGATTTCCATCTTGCCCGGCGGAGTCCCAGCGCACCCACAAGCTGACGGTCCCGGTATCTCGGCCGCTGAGCGACCCGCCGCCGGGAATCGTCACGTACTGCCGTTTCGCCCCATCCAAGGCGATCGCCCCACCCGCGTCTTCCCCGCGACCGGCGGTCGCCACCGGCTGTCCGGCCAACGAACCATCGGGCCCCACGACCGCCTTGGCATCCCCATCCAGCGGCCAGTACCCCAGCAGACCGGCACCGGCGGTGAGAGGATGCGACAAGACGGTCAGGACGAACCAGAACGCAGCCACTTTGGGCATGGCCCCCTCCCTTGGACAACAGGCTCGACATGCGGCGAGGCACTCCGAAGGCCAGTGTCGTCGCACCTCGGTCGACTGTCAAGAGGGCGGTGCGCCGCGCGAAGAAACGCGGCACCGTTCCGTTCCGGCGGAAGCCCTATCGTCTGCGCCGCCGGGCGAGCGGGACGGATGCCACGCCGCAGAGCACGGTTATCGAGAGCAGTACCCAGCCGAGCGGTCCGATGCTCCTCAGCGCGTAGGTTCTCGACTCTTGAAAGAACGAACTGGCCGGGCGGTTGAGTGTATCGCGAAATGCCTCGCAATCGGCGTGGAAGTGCGCGCTTCCGGTCTGTTCGTCGCCGTCGAGAAAGGCGACAAACTCGAACTCGGCGGCGTCGGTTCCGTATTCCTCGTCGAATTTCCGGACCAGATTGATCGCCGGCATGGTTAGCCGGCCCATGATCGGCTCAAGCGGGAACTCGATGGGAGCGTCATCGGAGTTGCCGCCGTAGCTGCGAAACACAACCTCCGTACAGACGAGCGTGTCGGTCGTTTCAAAGTCGAACTCGAAGTCGTAAGG
>JABMRP010001358.1 GCA_013202535.1 Planctomycetota bacterium | reverse complement strand
TGTTTGGCGCGGACGGTGAATCGGGCTCGACCCGCGAGCAACTCGAAAAGACTGCGCCGAACAGCAGAACCACTGCAAAGGGGGCGCACAGCGCGTCGTGAATTCGATCCATCGGTATTCCGTTCTTCCGTGACGGTTGTCCGTTAACCACAGTGCGCCGAAAACTCCGGCGCCTTAATCCATCCGTCTGAGCCATCGACTTGCCGGTTCAGGGGCGTTGAGTCAAACCGATCCCGTCGCTTGCCGGAAGCACAGCCGGCTCCGAACAGCCGTCAAAGGCCGTTCGAGCCGAACGGCACAGCCGTCAACCCGATTACAGCCGTTGCCACGGGTGTCCGCCCCACTTTTCGAACCACCCGATACGACCGTTGCAGGCGGAACCAAGGGATTTGGGATTGGAGATTGGGGATTTACGTTACGGGCATATGTCCGGAAGCGGCTGAATAGCTAAAAAGGGGTGTGGTGTCTCCGGCAAGACGTTATGCTGTCTTGCCTTGCTTTTTTCCCAAAAAGGAGACACCACACATGATCCAGAGTACGATTGATCGCCGGAACGATCAAGAGCGCAGGATTCTCATCAAGACCCAGGATCAGCAATTGGTCCATCGGGCCGTGCACGGAGCTGGGCTGTCGCCATGGGAGGCGGAGGTCCTTGTCGAGGCCGTCCAGGAGGTCTATTTCGCCCAGGGGGCCACACAGACGATCCGGGCCGGGCAGATGCGCTACGAGTGCGTGGCCGCCGACGAGCCGGCCGGCAAGCCACTGAGAGAGTGCCGGACGATCGGCGTGACGCTGACCCTATTGGATCGTGAGGATTCGTTCTCGGATTCTTCGCAGGCGCGTCAACCGCGGATCTGCCGCCTTTGCGAGGAAGCTCGAGAGCAGGGCGGACTGCTCAGTCAAGAAGATCTCGCTCGCATTCTCATGTGCGACGAGCGGACCATTCGCCGGGCGGTCGCCCAGTTGCGTGAAAAGGGCATCGAGGTCCCCACCCGCGGCCAGCAGAAGGACATCGGTCCGACCGTCTCGCACAAGGGCATCGCCATTCGTCATTGGATGGAAGGGGCCGAGCCGTTGGACGTGGCTCTGAAGATTCATCACTCTCTGGGAGCGGTGGAGCGATATCTGCACACGTTCAGCCGCGTGGCGTTCTTGCTGGAGAAAGCGTTCGCGCCGCTGGAAATCGGCCTGACCGTGGGCATCTCGATGGCTCAGGTCAACATCTACGGCGAACTGTATCGCTACTATCGTCCAAAACGCCAATACCGGCAGCGGTTCGAGGAGATCCAACTGATCGGCCAGCAGTATTACGACGCCATCGACGAAAAAAAAGGGGCGATTTCGCAGCCCGCATCCTCCAGAAACGGAAGGAGGACGCGATGAAACGCCGACTCGATCATGCCGAGGCCAACTACGGCCCGCAGCAATACAAGAATTTTGCCGGGGCGTTGGGCGTCTTCTTCGCCCAGGAATGTCCGCAGTTGGGCGGCGTGCGCACTCGCCAGGTGCTGGTCCAGGCGGTGACGAACCTGGTCCACCAGTTCTATCCCGAAACGACCCATCTGAGGGCCGGTCAAATTCAGTGGACCACCGTCGATCGCGACGAAAAAGCCTCGTATGGAAAGACCATCCAGGACACGAAACTTACCAGCGTCGTGTTGGACCTGGTGCGTCCGGAAGACGCCGGCCAACGAGCCAAGGGCAAGCGACTGCGTGATTTGAAGAAGGAGGCCGTGGCAAGACTGTTCCAACAGGCATGGCATCATGGCGGCTGTTTGACGAATGCGGAGGTCGCCATCCTTTTGAAAATCTCCGACCCCACAGTCAGCAAGTACGCCCGCGAGTATGAGGAGGAACATCAACGTCTTCTACCGCGGCGGGGAACCATGCACGACCTGGGACCGACCATCACGCACAAGGTCCAGATTGTTCGCAAGCTGTTCCTGGAAGGAAAAACCGTTCAGCAGACGATGCGAGAAACCAGCCATAGCGCCCAGGCGGTGCATCGGTACATCCGGGCCTTCAAGCAGGTCCTGCTGTGTCATCGTCGACGCCTGAATGTCGGCGAAATCGCCTACGCGACCAAAATGACGCGACGCCTCGTCGAAGAGTACCTGCAACTGCTGCAAAACCTGGCCAAAGAAAACCGCGCCGTAGACCGACTCTTGCAGTCACTGGAGACCGAAGTTAAAATATAAACAGTTGTCCAGGGGACACCCGTCCTGTTAGGACATATGTCCGTATTTGGGATTGGGGATTGGGGATTGCGGCGTACGCCGGTCCGCGTTCCAGGCGTGGTGCATCTTGTCCCTTGTCTCTCGTCTCTTGTCTCTTTTTGGCGCCAGCGCACTGAACCCGGACAGCTTCGCCTCGAGGT
>JABMRP010001357.1 GCA_013202535.1 Planctomycetota bacterium | reverse complement strand
GGATCGCCAGGCGTTCGGCGCTGTTGTTATGTGTCGGTCTGATGACCGCCACGCTGTTGACCTCCCAGGCACGGGCCGTCAACAACGGCGACGTACCGGTCAACACGGTCGAGTCGGCCCGGCGCGTGATCGAGGATCTCCATAGCGAGTACGGTGATCGCTATGCCCGCGGCAAGGAGTTTCTCGAGCGGTTGGGCCAGATCGAAGCCAAGCTCAAGGAAAACGAAAAGGACGGCGACGCCAATAAAGACTTGCAGGTATTGATCCGCGAGGCCACGCTGGCCAACCCGCTGCTGGACTTCGATCGGCTGCTGGTCGTTCGCCGCAAAGGCGAAGCCAACCGGAACTTGAACGCATACACCACGACAACGATCCGGGTCAGTGGCTGGGACAACGAAATCTCGGTCATCTCGAATCTCCGCGGCGAAGTGAAAGCCGAAACACTCTACAGGCATCGCGACAAGTCGGCGATCAAGCACCTCGACCTGCACTCCTCCGGCCAGAAGGTCATGTTCTCCGGTATCGGCGCCAACGGCAAATGGGCCGTGCTGGAAGTCGACGATCGTGGCGAGAACCTCCGCCAGCTCACTCCCGACGATCAGTCCGACGTCCAGTGGTTCGACTCCTGTTACCTTCCCGAGGACGACTGCATTGTGGCTTGCTCGACCGCGGGCATGCAGGGGCTTCCCTGTGTGAACGGTTCCCAGCCGATGGTCAACATCTACCGAGTCAACACGGAAAAGAAAGAGGTCCGGCAGCTTACCTTCGAGCAGGACAGCGACTGGCACCCCCGGGTGATGGCCAACGGGCGCGTCATGTATCTCCGTTGGGAGTACACGGATACCCCGCATTATTTCAGCCGCATCATGTTCCACATGAATCCCGATGGCACGGGCCAAATGGAATACTGGGGTAGCGGAAGCTACTTCCCCACCGCCTTCGTGTGGGCTCGCCCGGTGCCGAACCATTCGAGCCTGATGGCGGGCATTGTCAGCGGACATCACGCCAAGTCGGAGACCGGCCGGTTGATGCTGGTCAACCCGTCGCTGAGCCGCGCCTATCCGCTACGTCACCATCCGGAAGAAAAAACCTGGGGCCCGGAAGGCTCGAACATCAACATTCATCCCGAGGTCTTACCGGCCGAAGTGACCGGCTGCGTTCAAGAGATTCCCGGCTTCGGCCGCGACGTGGTCGGCAATGTGTACGACAATCAGGGTGGCGGCCAGAAGTACACGTTCGGCAACCCCTGGCCGTTGTCCGACAAGTACTTCCTCGTCTCGATGAAAGGTTGCCCGGGCACGAACAAATGGGCCCTCTGCCTGGTCGACAAGTTCGACAACATGACGGCCATCTACCAGGATCCCAACTACGACATCTTCGAGCCGATCCCCTTCGTGGCCACGAAGAAGCCGCCCGTGCTGGTCGATCGGACCAAACCCGACGTCGACGAATCGACCGTCTTCTGCACCGACGTCTACGCCGGTCGCGGACTGATCGGTGTGCCCCGTGGCAAAGTGAAATCGCTTCGCGTGATGGCCTATCACTACGGTTACATGAAGAGCGGTGGTCACGAATCGGTCGGACAGGAATCGAGTTGGGATATCAAACGGATCTTGGGAACCGTGCCGGTGGAAGACGACGGTTCGTTTTGGTTCCGCGCCCCGGCCAACACGCCGATCGCCATTCAGCCGCTCGACGAGGAAGGCCAGGCGGTCGCCCTGATGCGAAGCTGGATGGTTGGAATGCGGGGCGAACGGATGTCGTGTGTCGGCTGCCACGAAGATCTTAGCAGTGCGTCGCCGAGCCGGCCAACGGTCGCCGCGAGACGTGCCCCGCGCGAGATCGACCCCTGGCACGGCCCGGCACGGCCCTTCTCCTACCAGGCCGAAGTGCAACCGGTGCTCAACAAGTACTGTGTCGGTTGCCACAACGACGAAGACAAAAAGGCTGGGCTCTCGTTCATTGCCCATAAGGAGGGCAACTGGCGAACCGATACGTCGTACGCGGCGTTGAATCCTTACGTCAATCGTCCCGGTCCCGAGAGCGATCTCCTGATGCTTAACCCCATGGAGTATCACGCCTCGACCAGC
>JABMRP010001356.1 GCA_013202535.1 Planctomycetota bacterium | reverse complement strand
CGCTGGCATCCGCGATTGGTCGGTTACGCCCGGCGACTTACACAAAGCGAGGACGGGGCGGCCGACGTGGTTCAGGAAGCGTGGCTGGCCATGCTGCGGGGGATTCGGCGGTTGGAGGATGCCAAGACGTTTCCCCGTTGGGCGTATCGGATCGTTACGCGACGGGCTTCCGATTGGCTTCGTCGCCGGCAGCGGGTTCGCCGCACGCAGGGGACGCAGACCTGCGTGCCGATTGAAGCGGTGCCGTCGCCGCATGATACGGCCGTCTCGAACGGATCGGTTGACGACGCCGACGAGGTGGCCGTCGCCCTGGCTCGCCTCGGCGAGAAGTTTCGCACCGTGTTGGTGCTTCGCTACCTGGAAGATCTGGGCGTGGCGGAGATTGCCGAGGTGCTCGGCGAACCGGTCGGAACGATTAAATCGCGGCTGTACCACGCCCGAGAGGCGGTGCGGCCTTACTTAACCGAGGAGGCATAACCATGAGTCCATCGAACGATCCCCACGACAAGCTTCGTCGGGCGCTGCGTGAAACCGACCCGCAACTCTCCGAGGCCGACGCACGTATCCTCGTCGAGGATCCCGGCCCGATCCGCGAGCTGCTATTCAGCCAGTTCCGCGGCAAAATGTGGGTCAGTTCGCTGCTCGTTTACATCTACATCATCCTATTTTCGGGGCTGGCCGTCTTCTGCGGGGTCCAGTTCTTCGTCGCGGAAACGACCCGCGACTGGGTCATGTACGGCGTCGGATTCACCACGGCCGTCGGGATTGTCAACGTGGTGAAGCTCTGGTACTGGATGCTGGCCAACCGCAACGCGGTAACCCGCGAGGTCAAACGCCTTGAGTTGCAAGTCTCGCGTCTGGCGGAGATAATCGAAGCGAAAGAGTAGGCGGAAGAAGGGGCGGGAGTCTTGTCGCGGGACAATGAGAGGCTCCCGTCCCGTTTCTCTGGCCTGTCCTTGACGGTATGCCACGAAGGGATCTCCGATGATCCGAAAAACAGCAGTCGCCGCCGGGTCCGTTGTGTGGTTACTGACCACGGCATTGTTGGTCTACGCCTTATTCTTCCGGCGCGACCTTTTTCCACTTGCCGTCGTCCTTGGCATTTCGTTTGGCCTCCTTTGGGTCGTTGGACACGTTGTTGCGTCCGTCATTTATCGCAGACGCGCCGGGAAATTCGTCCTCTCGCCCCGTTTTGCCGACCCGCTCTTCCATGAACGCTGGATTTCCGGCGGCGGAGAGGCGAAGATGTGGTCGCGGCGGGTAGGGGCCAGTCACTGTCTGTGGGCAGCCGTCCTGTCCGACCGGTTTCGCGTGGGCGCCATGTTCCCGTTTAACCTGATGTTCATGCCCGAACGGTTGGGCCTTGAATACGACATTCTCGCGGAACAGATCACGTCGGTTAGCCAAAACCAACTGCGATCCGGTCGCGTCTTTGTATCCGTTCGCTTTCGCGACGAAGCTGCCGAGGAAAAGCAAGTTGACCTGGTGGTTCGCGATGCACAGGGATTCGTCGCTGCGCTGAGGCAAATGTCGGAGACTGGCTCAACGGGAACGCCGTCGCAGGCACCGTGATACGGTGACCTTTGCCGCCGCCGACAGCTTACGCGGCCCGGGTGTCCGTGCCCACAACAGACTCCCGTACCTTTATCTCCTCCGATGAATTATCAGACGAGGACTGCCCAACAAAAGGTCGGAGGCAGAGCAAATGAACCGGAAACGAGGATTTGTGTTCCTGGAATTCCTGCTGGTGCTATGTATCACTAGCATGCTGCTGCTTCTTGTCGCGACATCTATCGTTCGTGCATTTCACGGGCCCTTGGCGCTGTCCACGTGGTTCCTGGCCGGTGCGGCCGGCTTCCTCTTTCCGGTCATCGCCCTCTGGCTTGTCAGTGCATTGGTCGAGGTTCGGATGCGAAGAGCGGTGCGCAGAGAAGGGCACAGAAAGCAACGAAAGACGGCGGAAGACGCCGCCAAACGGGTGCGTTCCGAGGACGGAAAGGCCGCGCGTGAGTAGTCCGGGCTACGGGTTGACCAACAGCTCATCAACGAACAGCCACGCCTTAATCCCGGCGGAGCGATGTCCCGCGGGAATCGTGCGGACGTTGCGAGCCACGACGCGAACGTAACGCCCTTGCACGTCGAGCCCGTCGGTGGTGAGCCGGTGTAGCAACGGGCCGGGCGCGTCGGCGGGCACCTTGGGAATGACCGTGGCCACGGTACGGAACTCCTTGCCGTCGGACGACACGGCGTACTCGACCTTCGCCGGCAGGTAGATACCGACCGCGGTGGATTGGAGGAAGCCGGCTTCGATCGAGTACAGATCCGTCTCCGCCCCCAGGTCGACGGTGGCCTCCAGATCGGTGCCCCAGAAACCGAGCCACTGGGCAGCCGTGTGGTCGGCCACGCCGACGACGCCGTCGCCAAGCGATGCCGCGCCGGAGCCGGAATACCTTGGGTCGGGCGGGACCGCAAGCCGAACCGGCTTTCCCATCGCCGCGTGCTTGATCGTTTTGGGTTCTTGCGGCTTGATCGTCTCGATGGGGATCATCTCTTTTCGCAAACGCGGGAAATGCCGTTGGATCTTGCTCCCCCGGGTCAGATCCCAAAGCGACGTGTTCTTCTGCCGCATGGCCAGCACGCTGACGATCCAGCCCTGCGTCCAGCCGCTCTCGACGGCCCAGGCACCCCAGCCGTGGTCGGCGTTGCAGCCCCAGTGCTCCCAGCGGCCAAAGTCGAACGCCCGAAACCAACCGCCGTCGACCGCCGGCTGCGTCTCGCTGGTCACCTGGATGCGGCAGAGGAACTCGGCCAACTTGTCCTCCGCCCGGCGGATGTCCTCGTCGCCGGTTGCGGCAGCCGCTTCGTGCAGCGCGAGAAAGGCGAAGTTCGTGGTGTAGAGCAGGTCGGCAACCGGGTCGCCGTTCTTGGCGATCAGCGAGGCCTCGTTGGTGCCGTAAGCGGCGTTGGATCCGGGCGGCGGATACACGCCCTTGCCCGGCAGGCCCAGTTCTTCCCGAATCGCCCCACTCTCATCCTGTAAGGCCAACAACCCGTCGACCGCCTGACGCAACATGGCCCGGTTCTCCGGCGTGTCCTTCGCACGCACCAGCCAAGCCAAGGGCAATACGATCCGCGCCTTCTCCTGGGCCAGACCGTTCGTCCACCGCCAGCCGTCGGTGTACTGGTCCATCGTCATGCAAAGCGCCGTTTCGGCCCGGTTGAGAAACAACGGGGCGTCCGTCTGCTCGTATGCCCAGAGGTAACAGGCCCAGAGATACGCCTCGAAGTGCGGCGCGTAGTTGACCGGACGGCCGCGGAAGTAACGCTTCCAGTCGGCCAGTCCACCGATGTCGATGCGCGAGCCACGGAAGCCGAGCTGGCCGGTGGTGCGCAGATTGGCCAGCAGGCACATCATCATTGCCTCATCCCAGCGATCCTCGCCGGTCAGTGCGGCAGTGGCCAGCGTGCCCATCATTTGCCGGGCGTTGTCGTCGCCGTAGTTGGCTTTGTACCAGTCCGGCGTGGTGATCCCCCAGGCGATCAGGCCGTACGCGCCGTGCCGAGGATCGCCCCGTTCCCTTTTGCGGGCGGCGGAGTGCAACAGGTAGTAGTCGAGCAAGTTGCGGGCGATTTGGATGTCGGCCTCGCTTTTCAACACGCTTCCGCCAAAGGCCAGCGCCATGGCCGTCTCGCAGATGCAATCGCCGCGCTGCACCGAACTGATCCGTTGCGACCCGTCCTGATGAATCACCGAGAGCACCGCCTCCATGCTGCCCAGCGTGCCGTCGCCGGGGGGCGCATCGTCCGGCAGCGATTCCACCCAGTTCTGGCCGGCAACCTGTTTCTCGAACGAAGGATGAATGATCATTTTGGCCCGCTTGTACCATTCCACACCGCGCCGGATCGCCTGGTGTTCATAATCCGTGGGCAACTTCTCGTCGCGCGTGTACGTGGCCCGGACGGTGGGCGTCCACCGCAGCGGCGGGATCACGGCCTCGGGAGCCAGCCAGGTGAGGATCGCGGCCCAGATATTTCGCCAGGAATCCTGCGGTGCGTACCGGCCGGTGACGAAACGACTCAGACTCGTGGTCGCCACCAACACGTTACCCTGGGGCATCTCGAAGAGGATCGGCGAGGTTTTCTTGGGCAGACCGTAAACCGCGTGGTCGAAGCCGGCCACCCTCGCCGCCACGATGTGCGACTGCTGGGCCCATACCGGAAGATAGTGCAGCCCGTTGATCGAGACAATCCGCAGTTTCTTCAGATCGTCGCCAAAGAGATCGGAGGCGATGACCGCCCGCTCAAGGTGCGTGCTGGTCGGCCGGCCGACCTGAATCCCCGGCAGCGCGGCCGGGTACTCGACAAAGAGTCGCAACTCCTTCGCCGCCGCCTGCTTGAAGATCTCCGCGTCGACCGCCGTGGTCTGTTGCGGGTAACCATCGGCCAGGATCATCACGGCCGCCCCCCGCGGCGCCCTTTGCACGGCCTCGACGGCGGACGCATGACGCTCGACGACCACGCCGTCCGTCATCCGCAGAACCTGGAACAAGTCGTTATCGCGATCGCAACTGATCACGATCCGCGCCGGCGTCTCTGCCGCCCACGACGAAACCGACAACGACAGCAGTTGGACGGCGACGGCCAGCGAAACAACGTATCTCATGCCCATGACTTTTCTTTTCGAATCAAAACGCCTGGAGTTTATGCGCTCACCGCGACGCGAAACACTTGATGCGACGTTTTCGTTCACGGCAAAGTAGCCTCGATATTGCCTGCCGTTACGCCACCCTCAGGGCCTTGTCGATACCCGCCCGCGCACCGCGAACCGATTTGTCACGAGTCGTCCGCAAGCCCCTTCATGCTCTCATCGGTGAGGATATACTTCATGAGCCTGGCGATGTGCCGCTTCTCCGCACTGATAATGGCGTCCAGCGCGGCCTCCTGGCCCAAGGTGTCCTGAATGGCCCGGTAGAAGCCGAGCGTGGCTTTCTCGAAGCCGAGAACATGAACCAGAGCTTCGTCGAGGGTCTGGATTTTCGCCAACGCCGCGGTCATATCCGCTTCACCGGAAAAGAACTCCGACCTTGCCATGGCGCTGAGGTATAGGTGCTTCTCATCTTCGGGCGCGTTGTCCGCTTCCGGTGGAAGCCTATCGAGCAGTGCCTTGAACTGGCCGCGATGCTTCTGTTCGTCGGCCGCCAGCAGCAAGAACGCTTTGCTGATCTCCTCCTGCTCGGAAAACTGTTTGGCGAGTTCTGAATAGGCCAGCGCGGCCATATCTTCGGTCGCGACTGCAAATTGAACGGCCTTCTGAATCGTGAAATCATCGAACACGACGTATCCTCCTGTGCAACGGGGTCTGATTTGACGCAACTCGCGATTGATCGCCGGCCTGCACGGCGCACCGGCATCGTTCCCGTCCGAAACACTGCCGCCGGACGATGTGGTGCGCCAAAGGCAACGCGATACCGATAGCCCGGTATCGGCTGCTACTTCTTCCAGGCCGACGTCATTTCGTAGGCCTCCAGCGATTCAACGGTCAGCGAGCCACCTTCGGCGGTCAGCGAGATCGCGCCGATCGGCTTGCCCATGTCGCGACGGCCGCTGGTCTTGTAGCAGGCACCGCCGCCACCGATCAACTCGTACATCGGCCGGTCGACCAGCACGCGGAACGTTACGCGGCCGTCTTTCATCGCAAGCGGCATTTCGTCAAGCTTCCCGGCAGCGAAATCGTACGTCGCCACATTCTCACCGAATCGGAGAACGGCTTTGGCGGCGGTTCCCTGCTTCAGGGTCACGACGATATCGAAGAGTTGATCCTCGACGTCGAAATTCACCACCGGTGCGTCGGCGGTCAGTTTCGTGTTTTCGGCCGTCTTCGGGTTCGGTTTGCGAAGCTGCTCAAGTTCCTTGATCGGAGTGGCGAACATCCGGACGCCGTCTTCGGTGGTGTGCAACGTCAAGTTCGTGGGAACCGTGAACGTCTGGTTGAACGGCATGTCCGGGATGTTGATCCGTGCCCAACCGACCTGAACCACGCGACCGTCGGGGCTGTTGCTGAAGCATTGCGAGGCGTAGTAGGCACCCCAGTGGACGCGGTGTTTGCCTTCGTGCTCCGGCGTGAACTTCTTGCCGTCGAAATGCCCAAACGCATATTGTGCGTCGGCGGCGTAGATCACCCATTTGGTGTTCTTCGGATCGCCGTCGACCGGCAGTTCGAAGATTTCGGCACACTCGAAGTAGCCGGGGATATTGCTCTGGCGTTCCCACTCCTTGAGGTCCTTGCTCGTGTAGAGTGCGATATTCCGGCCGTGCTCCTTGTCCTGGTCGAAAACGGCGATGACCCAGTGTTTGCCGGGGGCGTACCACATCAGTTTCGGGTCGCGGCCCGAGTGCTTGAT
>JABMRP010001355.1 GCA_013202535.1 Planctomycetota bacterium | reverse complement strand
TATCGGGCCAGTGCGGCCGAAGCCACGGCGTCTACAGCCACGGCGTCGACAGGCACAGCGTCGCAAGACGATGCCGTGCGGCGCTTCTGCGGCTGCTACCGCCGCGACAACCCGATCAATGCGTTCCCGCTGATCGTGGTGGTCGACGACGCGGAGTTTTCCGCCCGGGCGTTGGACAACTTCCTCTGGACGACTTTCACGCGAAGCGATCCAGCGTCGGACGTCCACGGGATCGAGCCGTTCTTGGCGCAGAAGCACTGGGGATGCCACGGTTCGCTGGTGATCGACGCCCGGGCCAAGCCGCATCATGCCCCGCCGTTGATAGAAGACGCGGCCGTGACCCGCCGTGTCGACGCCCTGGCCGCTACCGGCGGTCCCTTGCATGGAGTGATCTGAACTGATGCTGGCGATACTGTTGACACCCACCGCCGCCGAGGCACTATTCGTGCTGTGGATGGCCGTGCTGGGCGGGTCGTTCGGGAGTTTTCTCAACGTCGTCGTCTACCGGCTTCCGGCGGGGATTAGTCTGGTGAAACCGGGGTCGCACTGCCCGGCCTGCCGGCATCCGATCCGTCCGCGCGACAACATCCCGGTACTCGGATGGCTGCTGTTGCGAGGTCGCTGTCGCGACTGCGGCGTGTGGATCTCGGCCCGGTATCCGGCCATCGAAGCGCTTGCTGCGAGCTTGTTTGTCGCCCTGGGCGCGTTCTATTGCCTGACCGACGCGAGCCCCCTGCCTCTGCGGCCCGTGGCCACGCCCGACGGGCGGCAGTTGGTCTTGCCCGGCCTGGGTGAAATGGTGGCTCTCTGCGTTTTTCATCTCTTGCTGCTGCTGACCTTGCTGGCCGCGGTGTTGATCCAATGGGACGGCCGGAAGGTTCCCCCGAAGCTGTTCCTTCCCGCGCTGATCGTGGCCCTGGCGGCACCTCTGGGATGGCCCTCACTTCGTCCCGTGCCCGGCCTCGACCGCGTGATCGGCCCGGGAAGCGGATGGCTCGACGGCATCCTCGGCTTGGCCATGGGAGCCGCACTCGGGCTGTTTGCCTGGCGAGTCATGCCGGGGCAAAAGAGCCATGTGGCCAATCTGCTGGCCCCGGCGGCCGTGGGCTTGTTTCTCGGCTGGCAGGCGGCCGCCGTGCTCGGCACGATCAGTCTTGTCGCTCACGGCACGGCGATCTTGCTGGAGCGTATGTTCCCGCGACTTCGCCACGTCCCCTACACGGCCTGGCTCTTCACAGCCACGCTGGTCTGGCTCTTTTTGTGGCAATGGTTGGCCACGAGTTGGCCCGTGTTGGCGTAGCTACCCTGGTGGGTAGGCGGCGCGCAGCTCGACGATGAATTCCGCGCCACCGAGATCGGATGTCTCGACCCGCACGTTTCCTCCGGCGGCGTCGACCATCGCCTTGACCAGGGCCAGCCCCAACCCCGTGCCGGGCCGGCCGGAACTCACGGCCGCCGCCGCGCGGAAGAAGGGCTCGAAGATCCGGTCGCGGTCTTCCTCGCCCACCCCGATCCCGGAATCGGCAATCGAGAGGCGGACGGTTCTCTCCGCCGTGGGTTCGGTCAAACGCAGCCGAACGTGGCCTTGCTGGGAGGTGTATTTCAATGCGTTGTGCAACAGCGCGGAAATCGCCTCGTGCAGGCCCGCCTCGTGACCGCAAACATGGACTGGTGCGTCGCTGATCTGGTAAGTAAGCGAAACGCCGGCCTCGGACGCCTCTTGGCGGTAGTGAACAATCGCACGGCGGGCCACCGCGGCGAGATCGGTTACGTCGGTCGTCGGTCCGCTGCGCCGGGCCGCGGCGGCGACGGTGAGCATCCGCTCGATCGATTCGATGGCCTGATCGCACCGGAGATCGGCCCGCGTGAGCAATTCGCGTTGCTTCTCGGTCAGCGGGCCGGCGAAGTCCCCCAGCAGCATACTCAACGTCATCTTCACCGCGGCAATCGGTGCCTTGAGTTGATGCGCTACCCGGGCGGCAAAGGTCAACTCGGGCGAATCGGTTAGCTTGGGGCTCATAGGGCCTAGGGCTTATCGTTGCCGGACGCGTGTTCCAGAGGGAATTGCCTTATCCGTCGCCTCTATTTAGCCGATGGCGGCAAGAGTGTCAATTAGTTCCCACCCCCCGGGTGCGCCAGACTGCTCTTTTCCCGCGCCGGCGAATCG
>JABMRP010001354.1 GCA_013202535.1 Planctomycetota bacterium | reverse complement strand
CGACTCCGCCGGATTGCGGATCGTCGTTTGAGCCCATGCAGGCACAAGGTTACCGGCAAAAATCAACCCGACGAAAAGGCCCGCCACGCCGAGCAAACCAGCCGCGGCGCGAAGCGGAACGGCGCGCCACGAGGGAAGGTGAGATTCGCAACCGAAGAAACAACTCATTGGGTCACTCCTGGCGTGCAGTCGAGTCCTTGGCATGGGGCCACTCGCGGGAACGTATATTCTAGGGTAATCGGCGAAATCCAGTCAACCTCAAGAATCACTCTTTTGGGCGATTCGTCAACCCCTCGGCACAGTCCCTTTGTGGCGAGGGCGAATCGGTTTGCGGCGAAACGGTTTCTTCAGTGCCGCCACGCAAACTTCCCGGCCACTGTGGAAAAGCTGCCGGACATTTGCCACGTTGTAGCCCCACCCGGCGATCCGGCCGAGATGGTCGGGCAGCGCGTCGGCCAGTTTCCAGTCGGTCAGTTTCAGGGTCAACAACATGCCGCGGATGTTGACCTCCGGATGCATGACGATGTCTTCGATCGCATCGAGAGTATAACGAGGTGTAACGTTCATATCGGCCATTAGCCAGCGGATCTTGCGAAACTCGCGGCGTCGCACCTGGGTGCTGCGGCGCCGCAGATGCACGAAACGCGGGTGATCGGCAACGATCGGAGCCATTTCGGCCGGATCGATTCCCAGCACGTTCAAGCCGCGGTCCAGCAGCGCCTGGGATGCGCCGCCCGGCGCACTGCCGATCTCGGCACATCGGGCCCCGCGAGGAATCGGCAATCGCGACCAGAGGAGCGATTCCTCCATTTTCAGCCACGCCCGGGATACCGCCTCGGCGGGCAAGGTCAACGGCACCCGTCCGCCGGGCCACTGCGACGCCCACGTGCCCACGCGGTGATACCCGACCCACCATTGCCCCGGCTCGACAAGGACGCAATCGAGTACGAACTCGCCACGTCGAAACGGGCGGGGCTGGCTTCGCGCAGCGTCGGCCGCGATTTCGGGGTGTGGGCAGCATCGCCAGAGGGCTTCGTAGGCGGCCTCCACCTCGGGCGTGATCGGCGGAGACTGGGAAAGTTTTTCACCGGGTGGTGCGGTATCCCGTTGCCAGACGTGCAGCCGGTGCATCGGTCGCTCGCCATGAAGATCCCAAACCTTCGCGGCCATGTCGCCGGTGTCGCTGCCTTCAATCTTGCCTAGTGAAAACGCCCAAGATCGAGCAAACACGCAGCCCAAATCGAAATCGCCAAGCAACTGATGTTCGGCGGGCAGTTTGAACGTAAGAAAGCCCGGACGTGAGTATGCCAGGCGGAAATCGGGCCACCGGCGCGACAACTCTCCCTTGAGGGCCTCTTCGGCGCCGACCTGGCACGTCGCCATCACGAACTGGGCCATCGCGAACTGGGCCATCGCGAACTGGGCCATCGCGAACTGGGCCATCACGAACTGGGGGGTTTTGGGCATCGGGGGGGGCTGGGCCTTGTGGCATCACGGCGGGCGTCGACCAGATAGATGATTCTACAGGCTTTGCGGCCTAGGGAAAGGCGCCCTTTTCGCGGTTTACTGGATCGCGGCCAGTGGCTTACCGTCCAAGCGGAATCCGGGTTCGTCTTCCCAAGCGGTGAAATCGGCGCTATACTACATCGTGGTTGGTCCAAAGGGTCCAATCCGCCTTCGTCAATTGTCTGTAAACCCCTGTTATTTAGTCGGTTGTAAGAAAACATGCCCAAGAAATCTCCGGACGATCATTGGAACCTGCTGGCATCGGAGCTGGGGTTCACTCCCCCCGATCCAGAGCCGTCGCAAGACCCGGAGGTCCTCGGCCAGGACGCCGACGCGGGTGCCGACGAGCAGCCGCAAACCGATGACACGGCAGCGCCTCCGCCGGAGCCTGTCTTCACCGAAGCAGACTCGACACCCGACGAACAGGTGAATAGCCAATCACCCGAAGAAACTGGCTTCGCGTCGTCCGGGGCCGAACCGTCGGAAACGGCCAGCCGCCCGTCCAGCGTGTGCCAAAGAACCTTTGAGGCGGAACCCGTGGATCTGCCCGGTCTTCCTTGGGGAAGCTCGTTCGCTCCTCCCAAAAAGCCGGCCGCCGAAGAGCCGGCCGCCGAAGAGCCGGCCGCCGAAGAGCCGGTCGCCGAAGAGCCGGCCGCCGAAGAGCCGGTCGTCGAAGAAACCCCCATTGAGGAAACTGCTGCGGTAACGCCCCCCGCGAAGGAGAAGAGCCATTTCGGTGAAGGCCTACTGGTGGCGGATGAATCCGATTCGGCCCGGGACGACAGCCAGGAACCCGATCAGCCGATCGCGGATGAGGAAATGGCAAGTCCGGCCAGCCCCGGCGACGAAGACGAGGCGGAGCCTAAGGAAGTGAAGAAGGGACGTGGCAAACGACGCCGAGGACGCCGCAAGCGCCCCGCTGCCGACCGCCAGGCTCCCCAAGAGGAGCAAGAAGAGGCAGCCGAGCCGGTCGAGGCTGCCGCCGAGGATGCGGTCGAGCCGGTCGAGGCTGCCGCCGAGGATGCGGTCGAGCCGATCTCGGCCGAATCGGAGGAACTCGCCGAGACCGACATTTCAGCCCCTGCGGAGGTGACCGAAGGCCGGCCCAAGCGGAAGCGTCGGGGCGGCGCGCGGCGCAAGAGTAAGAGAGCGCCCGAATCGACCGAATCGACCGAATCGACCGAATCGACCGAATCGACCGAAGAAGCCACCGCCGACTTGGCGGATGAAGAGACGGACCCAAACAACGTGGAATACGAAGAATCGGTCGCTCCCGAGGAAGCCGATTCCACGCGGCCGGACCGCGAGGAACAGGAAACCGACGACGCCGAGCAAGCGTCCAAGCCGGGACACCGCAATATCCCCACCTGGGCCGAAGCGATCGACAGCATCATTTCGGTGAACATGGAAGGGCGGGCCCGCCGACCAAGCTCCGGGTCGTCACCACGCGGAAGAGGGGGTCGTGGCGGTCGCGGAAAGGGGTCCGGTTCCCGCTCTCGCAATTCCGGAAGCTAGGGGTCCCTTGAGCGGTCGTGCATGGATTCTTGAGTGGCCGTTGGCTACACTGGGGGCACCGCGACGTCGCGCGGGGCTTCCCAATCGCCTCTTGCCGGGAACAAGAATCCGCCGCACCACTCTCCACAAGGATCCCGATCCATGCTCCGATTCGCCGCACTGATTTACGGTCTGGCTGCCGCGATAGTCGCAACGGCCGCGATGCTCTACTTGCTGGGATTTGCCGGATACAGCATGATCCCACGGGACTGGCTGGAGAAAGAAGTCGTCCAGGAGGCTCCTCCTCTTACTTCGGATCCGGACGGAAAAGAGGCTGCCGACGAAGCTGTCCGCGAAGAGAAGACAGACGAAGAAGCAGCGAAAGTCCAACCAGCCGAGGGAAGCGCGCCAGTCGATGGAAGCGCGCCAGTCGAGGGAAGCGCGCCGGCCGATGGAAGCGCGCCACCCGATGAAGACGTACCGCTGGAACCCGGGGCCCAAGTGATCGAGGAAGCGCCAGACGCGTCCGGTCAGCCGACCGAGCGAATCCGCACGGAACCGACTCTCCTGGCCCGATTGATCTATACCCCCGTCGACGACCATGGCGGCGGCGAGGCCGATCGGGCGACGATGATCGACCTGGCGCTGATCTTCGGCGTTTGCCTGATCCACGTATTGATGTCGCGCAACGGCGTGAAGAAGCTTTGGACTTGGGCGATTCCCGCTCCGATCCAGCGGAGCACGTGCGTGCTGCTGACCAGCGTGGCGGCGGGCGGGTTGTTTTGCCAATGGCGCCCCATTCAAGAAACGATCTGGGGCGATCCGTTGGCTCCAGACGCCGGGCTCCTATTGGGCACGCGGATCGCCTTCGGAGTGGGCGCCGCGTTGATTCTCTTGGCCGGACTTTCTCGTCACGGGTTCAACACGCTGGGGCTTCGGCACGTGTTCTGCTTCTTCAAGGGCCGGCAATACACGCCGCCGGGACTCGACGGCCCGATCCTGTATCGGCTGGTGCGAAATCCGATGTGGTTGGGTCTCCTGTTGGTCGTTTGGGCTTCGCCGTGGATGACGCTCGGACACGCCCTGTTTGCCGTGGCCCTGACCGTCTACATGCCGGTGGCGATCTTCTGGAAAGAACGCAACCTGATCGCTCAATACGGCCAGGACTTTCGCGATTACCAGCGGCGCACGCCCGCGATCATCCCGTTGACCCGCTGGGGCGGTGGCAAGTAAACCGGACACGATGCCGAAGCACAAACGATTCCGCCTGAAAACACTTGACGATCTTCAGGCCGAGTTGGCGGCGCTCGATCTGCCGCTTCCGGTGGACCGGGACGTCTCGATCCTGGCCGATCGCGTGCCGTTGGCGGCGCTGGAAACGGCCAATCGGTTCATCGTGCATCCGATGGAAGGATTCGATTCGACGGCCGACGGCGGCCCCGGAGAATTATCCACGCGCCGCTACACCCGTTATGCGCACGGCGGGTCGGGGTTGATCTGGTTCGAGGCGACCGCCGTATTGCACGGGGCGCGGTCCAATCCGAAGCAATTTTGCCTGGTCGAAGGCAACGTCGACGTCTACCGGCGGTTGGTCGACGCCACGCGCGCCGCGGCCCGCGAGTCGCACCGGCGCGACGTCGTGTTGATTCTCCAGTTAACCCACTCGGGCCGCTACTCCAAGCCGTCGGGCGTCCCGCGGCCGATCATCGCCCACCACAGCGACGTGCTCGATCCCAAGCACGATCTGCCCGAAGACTACCCGCTGGTCGGCGACGACGATCTCGATCGGCTCCAAGACACCTATGTCGAGGCGGCCCGGTTGGCCGCTCGCGCGGGCTTCGACGGCGTGGACGTCAAGGCATGTCACCGCTATCTCGTTTCCGAATTGCTCGCCTCGCACACCCGGGAGGGCAAGTACGGCGGCTCGCTGGAGAACCGCTCGCGATTCCTGCGGGAAACACTTCAGAAGATCCGCGATGCGGTGCCCGAGATGTTCATCACGACGCGGATCAACGTCTTCGATGCCATCGCCTACCCGTTCGGTTTCGGCGTCGATCGCGAGGATTATCGCACGCCGGATTTGAGCGAGCCGATCGAGGTGATCCGCCAGTTGCAGGCGATCGGCATTCCGCTGGTCAACTGTTCGATTGGCAACCCGTACTTCAACCCTCATTACGGACGCCCGTTCGATCGGCCGATTGCCGGGTTGCAACCGCCGGAGGAAAATCCGCTAATCGGCGTGGCCCGGTTCGTCGATATTACGCGCCAGATTCAGCAGGCGATTCCCGACTTGCCCGTGGTGGGCGGCGGGTACAGTTGGTTGCGTCATCTGATGCCCTACGTCGCCTCGGGCGTGGTGCGCACGGGCGGAGCCACGCTGATCGGTCAGGGGCGCGGGGCGTTTGCCTATCCCGATTCGGTCAACGACGTGCTGTCCACCGGACAAATGTCGCCGGCCAAGAGTTGCATCGCCTGTTCCGCGTGTACGCAGATCATGCGCGACGGTACGATGACCGGATGCGTCGTGCGCGACACGAAGATCTACGGTCCGCAATACAAGCTCGGGCGGCGTTTCGCCTTGGACCGGCTCCAGGAGGAAGCCCGGCGGTGCCGCGATTGCGAGTTTGCCACCTGCACGGCCAATTGTCCGGCCGGGGTCGACGTGCCGGCGTTCGTCCGCGCGTTTGCCGACGGCGATATTCCCCGGGCGTACGACGTGCTGCGAACGTGCAACGTCTTGCCCGAGATGTGCGCCCACGTGTGCCCGGCGGAAGTGCAATGTGAAGGTGGGTGCATCGAGCGAATCTTCTCGGAACACTCGATCTCGATCCGCGATATTCAACTCGTCGTCAGCCAAATCGCCCGCTTGCAGGGGCAGGTTGGAGTACGCCTTCCTGAAGAAACGAGCGGCCGGCGCGTGGCGATTGTCGGCGGCGGACCGGCGGGGTTGGCCTGCGCCGTCCGGCTGCTCGAATTGGGCCACGCGGTAACGATCCACGAGAAAGGCGACCGCCTGGGGGGAACGCCCGAGTGCATCATTCCCGGCGCGCGTTACGACGGGGCCAGCGATGAAATCGAGGCGGTGCTCGGACCGGCCAAAGCGGCCGGACGGATTTCCGTCCGTTACGGCTGTGCCCTGGGCGACGACGTTTCGCTGGCAGACCTTCGGCAGCAACACGATGCCGTGTTTCTGGCGATGGGGCTGGGGCAATCGAAGTCGCTTGGCCAGGCCGACGGAGTCGTCGACGCCCTGGGGTTTCTGGCCGACGTGAAACGGGGAAAGATTACCACCGTCGGCGAGAAAGTCGCCGTGCTGGGCGGCGGCAATACGGCCACCGATGCGGCCGTGACAGCCAAGGAACTCGGCGCGGCCGACGTGTACCTGGTCTACCGTCGCTCGCTTGCGGAGATGCCCGCATGGACCGCCGAACGCGATCGGCTGATCGCCGCCGGCGGACACCTGCTCATCCTCACCCAGCCGCTCGGCTACGAAACCGACGACCAGGGAAAGCTCACCGCCCTGCGCATCGCGCGCACCGAACTCGGCCCCGTGGACGAATCGGGCCGTCGCCGTCCGGTTGTCGTCGCGGATAGCGAAAGCCTGATGCACGTCGATCTGGTGATCGAAGCGATTGGCCAGGGCCTCGACCCCAATCTTCGGGCGGCGCTTTCCGATCTGACACTCACCAAGCACGGTCTGATCGCTACGTCTCCCGATTCCACGGCCACATCGCAGCCCGGCGTCTTTGCCGGCGGCGACCTGACCAACGGTGGCACGACCGCCGTGCGGG
>JABMRP010001353.1 GCA_013202535.1 Planctomycetota bacterium | reverse complement strand
TCTTCGGCATCCGCGAGAATGTCGACGGCAGCCGGGGGGAAGCGAACCGGTTGCAGGCCAGTGTCATCTTCGAGTTGCCGTGACACGGGTCAGGACAGGCTCAAGGAGAAAGGTGGCCGCCACCTTTCTCTTCGTTCCCACTGCGACGGCCCAACCCTGACGGTGATGAACCATCCTGGGGGCATGGCTTTCCCTGCCTTGGGTGTGGACCTTAACGGTTGTCGGGGATACAGCGGCTGTAACGCTACGCGGTCCAGTTTTTCCCGAAGAACCCGAGAACTCTGTCCGGATCCTAATAATCGTCGCCATCCTTACTCCCGATAGCGATAGTAGAGAGCGAAATACTCGCTCATTTGGTAGAAGCGTCAAGAAACGCACCGCACGCTTGGGGGCGTCCCCCAATTCGGTGCTGCTGTACGATGACCCACGGAGGAGAGGCAATGCGAGCGTGTATCCAAGTGTGGACGGCCGGGCTACTCATGGCTTTGGTCATGGTCAGCGGCTCAACCGCTGTGCGGGGCGAGGAAGCTGAACAGCCGACGTACGCGTCGTCCGACACGGTGACCAATCATCTTGTCTCGACCAGTTCGCAGCCACCGGCCGACTGGGAGACCTGGAAGGCGGAAGTCGACGCCAAACTGGCCGCGATCACCGACAAGGCGGCAGCCGACAAGAAGAAGGCGGCCGGCAAGCCCTCGGTGCAGGTCCAGGGGCGAATCTTTGCCGACGGCTACGGCTACGACCAGGACGCCGGCAGCATCAGCCAGATCGGCAAGCAGAAGGACGGCTTTCGCTTCGACGCCGCGCGGATTGGCGTCCATGGCAAAGCATTCCACGTCATGGAATACAAGATCGAGTTCGATTTCGCCGGCACGCAGTCCACCCTAGCCAAGGATGTCCTGGAGACTCCAACCTTTAAGGACGTCTACATTGCCGTCAAGGAGCTTCCCTTGGTGGGGAACTTCAAGGTCGGGCATTTCAAAGAGCCGTTCAGTCTGGACCAACTCACCAGTACCCGACACATCATGTTCATGGAACGGAGCCTCATGGACGTGGCGTTCGTTCCGGCACGTAACGTGGGTGCCATGATCTACGACCACAGCGACAGCGAGAATCTGACCTGGGCACTCGGTGGTTTCATCAGCAACGTTGGCGACGAACCACCCATCTTCAGGTCAAACAACGGCGGACTGGCCGTCACCACGCGGATGACCTATCTGCCGTGGTACGACGAGGCGTCCAACGGACGCGGCCTGCTCCATCTGGGCATGGCCTACAGCTATCGCGATATCGACCTGGCAACGATACACCGCACCAAGCCGGAAGCCGACCTGGGCGACTTCCTTCTCAGTACCGGCCTCGTAAGCCCACCCCGCGAGCAATTGATCGGGCTGGAGGCGGCGTTCGTGTACAAGGCCTTCCGCATTCAGTCGGAATACACGAAGGCCTTTTCGGGAGAGGCCGGGTCGCCGGGCCAGGAGTACGACGGTTTCTACTTCCAGGCCAGCTACTTCCTCACCGGCGAGCAGCGAAAGTACAACCGGAGTAACGGAACCTTCAGCGACCGGGTCGTGCCCTTTGAGAATTTCTTCCGCGTCCGCGATTGCGACGGCCGCGTTCAGAACGGCAGGGGTGCCTGGGAATTGGCCTACCGGATCTCCTACATCGATCTCGAAAACGGCGCCCGTGCCGCCGGTAATGCCACGAACCATACCTTCGGCGTCAACTGGTATCTCAACCCGTATTCGCGGGTGATGTTCGATTACATCAACTCGGATGCCCGCCGCGCACCCGGCGCCGGCAGTCTCGTCGACATTACGGGCAACATGAACATCTTCATGACGAGGTTTCAGATCGACTTCTAAAGAGCCTGACGACGGTCCGAACTCGCTGTCCGGATGCAGCGAGTGTACTCCGGCCCGCCGAACGCATAACCCATCTCACAAGGAGAGAAGAAAAAATGAGGACACTCATAGCGATGCTGGCCATTGGCCTGCTGTTTGCCTATGCCGGCCCTGCCGCGGCCGAGTGCGGCGGCTGCGGCCAACAACACGACTGCTGTGGCAGTTGTGGTGTGCAGAAGACATGCCAGGTCGTCTGCGAGATGAAGACGGTGACGAAGAGTTGCTGGGTGGTGGAGTGCGAGGAGTTTTGCGTACCGGAACCCGGATGCGGTTCGCTCAAGGCCGGCCTTCGCGGTGATCGTGCGGCGGGTGGTTGCGCGGCGGGCGAGTCCGGTGGATGCGGCGGATGCGGCGAGGACCCCTGTGCCTCGCTCCAGAAGCCGATGGTTCCGCCCCGATGCGGCAAGGTTCGCACTCGCAAGACGCTGGTGAAAAAGGACATCACCTGCGAGGTCCCCGTCTACAAGTGTGTCGTCGTATGCGGCAACGCCGACTGCGGTACCGGTTGCGGTACGGGCGACGTGGAAGAAGAGGCACCGCTGGTCGAGCCGACGCCCGCCACCACGACCGATGCCGCACCTCTGCCACCGATGATGGATACGTCGAATTGGCAGGCGCTGCGGCAAGGCCGTTAGCGAAATCGCCCGGCGACTGTTGACGTCAAATATAGAAGCGAAATCCGTACTTCCGGCGGGATTGATGCACAACACCAGCTCGCCCTACGCCGCGCCGCGGCCTTTTCTCGCCAGGCGCCGCATCCCCGGAGGGACGTCCATTTCGTCTTCGTCGACTTGTTTTGGACTGAACCAGTTCGACAGAAACGTCTCGAACACCAGCGCGACCAACACCAGCGAAAGGAACAGCACCCAGAGACTTTCGCCCTCGTCGAGCAGCTTGAAGGTGCTCGTCAGATCGTCCGGATCCTCGGCAAACACAACCGGTATGTCGCCGAACCACGCTTGGAGTTCCTCGCGATCGGTCTTCCGCTGATCGGCTTCCTGGGGATCGACGTTGATCGAGTAGGCGACGTTCAACGAGGGCGTCGTTTGCTGTGACGACAGCCGATAAATGCCGGTCTGGTGCGTATCGGCATACGCGAAGATCTGGCCGCCGGCCGGATCGGCCACCGTCGAAAAATCCAGTTCCTGCCCTTGCGGCGGTTTGATCCGGATCTTGCGCTCGGCCGTTTCGCCGGCCAGGGCCAGAACGAGCGGGTCTCCGGCCGGCAGGTCGCGACGGCTCATCTTCGTGCCGGCCAGATCGTGGGCCAGTTTGACCAGCAACGGGGCAAAGATCGGCCGCCGGGCCAGGTTCGTCCACCGATCACCGGCGCTGGTGGTCAGCAGGGTCGTGCTGCCCGTGGTGAACTTGCGCTGCAGCAACAGCGGAGCGTCGTTGTCCAGTCGGGCCAGTACACCGGCCGCGTTGTCGCCGGGCTGCTGGACAGCGACATATTGCTGCACGAGAATCGAGCGGTACAACGATTCGGGATCGTCCAATCCGGTCAGGGCCGGATGCGCCCCGTCGATGTAGTCGACCTCCCAGGCGTCGATCCCCGCATTCTCGCCCTTGCCCGCCTGATGCAGTTGCAGCAGTTTGGCGGGCAGAAGCGAGCCGCCGGCCGTTTCGTTCATCTGGTTGTAGCCGGCCGGATCGACGTTGTCGCCGCAGATCCAAACCACGTTGCCGCCGTCCTGTACGTACTGCCGCAATCGCTCGGCGGAGGGAGCCGAGAGCGGCTTGAGGTTGACGCAGAAGATCACCTTGTAGCCCAGCGGTTCGGTCTCCAGATCGGCGGCCGTCAGGACGGTAGGCACGAGAACCGACTCGCCGTCGTCCCCAGGGAGCAACGATTGTTCGATGTAGAATGTGTCGTCCAGCCGGGCCACCTCATGACGCCGCTGTTTGACCAGCGCCACGCGAATGCCCGGATCGATCTCGATGGCGAAGAAGCGCCGATTGTCGAGAATCGAGCCGTCCTCGTCGACCAGCCGAGCTTCGCAGCGGTAATGTCCGGCCCGGCCGAACGCATGTTGGAACGAGTACGTTTCGCGCCCGCTTGGCGGAACCAGGATCACCGGGCTGCTCTGCTTGTGGCTCTCGGGACCGTCGATGAGCAGTTCGAGGTGGCATTTCCGCGGCACGGTCGAAGCGTTGGTCAACTCGACGGTGCAAGTGATCGGCAGCCCGGCCACCGGAATCTGCGACTTCAGCGTCACGCCGGTCACCGCCACGTTGGCCTTGGGCTGGCGGTGACAGTCGACCACAATCACCGCCGAGGGCTCCTTTTCCGTATCCTCTTGCTCTTCGCCTTCGGCGTCCGCGTTTTCGTCCTGTGATTTCTTCGGCTTTTGCATGGCCGCCTGCAACGAAGCCAGCGAATGCTCTTGCAGGTCGCTGAGCAGCCAGATCTGCTTATTGGCGGCGTTGGATTTCTCCAAAAGCGTCTTGGCTCGAACCATCGCTTCAGTCAAGTCGGCCCGTTCGGCGCTGACGCGGATCTGGTCGAGTACCAGATGCACGTCCTCGGGGTTGCGGTCGGGTTTATCCGGTTGCCCCAAGTCCGGACCGTTGGTCACCAGCAGAGCCACTTCGTCGTCGTCTTCCAGATGGTCCACGATCTGCCGCGCGGCGTCGGCGGCCGTCTCGAAGCGCGGGCGTCCGGCGTCGGTGAGATCCATACTGGCCGAATTATCCAGCACGATCACCACGGCCGAGCGGGCATCGCCGAAGAGATCGCGCAGGCTGGTGACCGTCGGCTGGGCCAGACCGAAGGCGATCAGCATCAGGACGGCCATGCGTACGATCATCAACAACGCGTCTTGAATGCGCCGGCGGCGGCGCGTCTTATTCACGCTGATCCGCAGGAAGCGCAAGGTGCTAAAGGGCAGATCCCGGGCCTTTTGCCGGTTGATCATGTGCAGCACGACGGGAATGCCCGCCGCCAGTGCTGCAAACAGAAATCCCACGGCACCGAATATCATGGCTTGTTTCGCTTGGCGATGTATCGGGAAAGCATGAAGTCGTAGGGGGTCGAGGTATCGGTCATCACGTAATCGATCTGGGCTTCGGCACAGGCGCGGCGATATCCCTCGATAAACGCCTCGACCTGCTGCATGTACGCGTCGCGCACCGCCGGCGCGTCGACCTGTAGCCGCTCGTCGGTCTCCATGTCGTGGAAAGCCACGACGTCGCGGAAGGGGAAGTCGATCTCCGCCTTGTCGAACACGTGAAACACAATCACCTCGTGGCGCCGGTGGCGGAAATGGTGCAACGCCCGGATCACGTCCTCCGGCTCGTCGTACAGGTCGCTGATCAACACGATCAGGCAACGCTTCTTAAACCGGTTGGCCAGTTTGTGCAGGGTTTCGGCGACGTCGGTCATGCGGCCCGGCTCGATCGCTTCCAACTGTCGCATCATCTCGTTGAAATGCCGCGGCGAGTTTCTCGCCGGCATGTCCAGCCGGATCTCCTCGTCGAAGGTGGTCAACCCGACCGAGTCCTGCTGGCGGGTCATCAGATACGAGAGGATGGCCGTCAGGTAGGAACCGTACTGGAGTTTCGAGATCTCACCCTCGTGGCTGTAGCCCATCGAACCGCTGATGTCCAACAGGACCTGCACCCGCATGTTCGTCTCTTCTTCGTACTGCTTGATGTAGAGCCGGTCGGTGCGGGCGAGCATACGGTAATCGATATGGCGGGGGTCGTCACCGGCCGTATACTCGCGATGCTCGGCGAACTCGACGCTGAACCCCTTGTAGGGGCTGGCGTGAAGACCCGTCGCGGCGCCTTCGACCACGCCGCGGGCGACAACCGAGAGGTTCTTCACCCGGGCCAGCGCCGAAGGTTCGAGGTATCGGTATCCGGTTCCTTGGCTCATCGCAGTTGAAACCTCTTGCGCAGGACCCACTCGGCGGTCAAGCAGGAGACGAACAGGATCCACAGACCGGGCGGCCAGTAGAGCTTTGTCTGGATAAACTCGCGGCTTTCCTTCATCGACCGGTCGAGCCGATCGATCAGGTGGTCGGCGGTGGTCAGCGGTACGTAACGCCCGCCGGTGGCCTTGGCGATCTCCTCGAGCAACGTGTCGTTGAGATCCAGCTTCTCGTATTCCAGGTAAGGTCGCCCCACTTCGACGGCGATCGGGTCGGTCTGGTCGGTCTGTGCGGCCAGCGCGGCTTCGACGAGAATCTCGTAGGTGCCGGCCGTCTTCGGCTCGAAGGTCGCGCCATAGTGACCGGCCGATCCGCTGCCGGCCGACAGCGCGACCTGCTCCTGGAGATCGTCGGGCCCTTTAATCCGAGCGACGACCTTGGCATCGGCAGTGCCCTCTCCCTCGCTATCGCGCACCACGGCGGTGATCTCGATCTTCTCACCCGGATCGTAATACGGCTTGTCGGTCCTAGCCACGACGTTCATTTCCGTTCCCACGCTCTCCGAACGTCCGGCCAGCCAGCGAACCATTTGCCCCCAGAATCGCAGGAAGACCGGGTCTTGGTCTTGAGCGCGCATGGCCTGTTGCCAGTCGCGGGTCGTATCGCCGCAGAAGACGGCCGTGCGTCCCTGGGGTACCTTTTGAACGGCCAGCACGGGCATCGGGCCGGATTCGGTCGGACAATTGGCCAGCACCGTGGCCCCCGGCCGCGCGCCGGCCACGCGCGTACACCCTTTTAGTGGCGGCAGACCCTCGATCACCGCATCGCCCTGTTCGGTGGGAAAGAAGTCTTCGATGTTCGTAAATAGCGGATGCCGGACTCCCTCGGGCGTGAGCACCGGCAGAAACGGGTCATCGACCTGACCGACCTCGCGGTCGCCAAGTTGCATCGGCAACACGCCGCCGATCGGCGTGCCCTGGTATCCGCCCGGGCCGAGGCTGTGGTAACCGCCCAACATGATCAGCCCCGCGCCGTTGCGAATTCGCTCGACGATCAGCTTCTGTTGCTCGGGCTGAATGAACGAGGCGTCGAGATCGCCGAGGATGAAGACGTCGAACATCGCCAGGGTTTCCGCGTCGGTGGGAATCCCCGAAAGCTGCAACCCCTCGATATTCGTACGGCAAAGGAATACGTTGGGCTTCGTCTGCACCAGCGCGCAAAACTCCAGATCGGGATCCTTCTGCAGGAAGCGGTTGACAATGGCCCCGTAGTCTCCGCGCAACGTGCCCTCGATGTAGAGCACGCGGATCCCCGGCTCGATCACGTCGGCCACCGCCGACCGCCGGTTGTTCTCCTCAATGCGCTCCTCGGCAAGCGAAGGAACTCGCACGGTATAGGTACGCCGGCCTTTTTCCGCGGGTCGAAACTCGAAGACGACCTCTTGCCCGCCCTGCCGGTCGTCGAGCGTGATTTCGGCCTCGCCGATCTGCTCGCCTTCTTCTTCCAGCAGGACGTTGACCACGCGTCCGCCCAGACCGACCGCATCGACCGAGGCGGTAATCCGGGCCAGATTGGCCAGCATCAGCCGCGGCGGGCACGACATGCCCGCCACCTGAACGTCGCGGTAGCTGACGTCGCCGCGGAGGCTGCTACCCACGCCGACGCAGTGGACGACGACGCCACCACGCGGGATGGACCGCAGCGGGTTGCCCTTGACGTTGTCGATCCCGTCGGACAACAGAAACACGGCCTCGACGTTTGCCGAGGAGACTTGCCCCGCGGCCTCCAGCGCCCGGCTCAGCGAAGTCGACTTGCCGTCCGGGGCGACGGAGATCAGGGCCGTGGCGTCGCCCAGCGCGTTGGCCTGTTCGGAGAATTCGACCACGTGCAACTCGAAATCACCGCCCAGTTGCTCGCACCACTCGGTGACCTTCCGCCGCGCGCGGTCGAAACGTTTCTCGCCCGACGAATCGTCGGCGATGTTCATCGAAGCCGAGCTATCCACCAGGAAGACCAGCGCCCGCTTCTCCTGGCGATCTTTTGTGTAGCTGGTGACGGGCCGAAAGAGCAACAGAACGACGATCAGAATGGCCACGATGCGCAGCGCCAGCAGCGCTTGCCATTGCACCGCGCGCAACGCCCCGTATGCCCGGCGGTAGAAGACCGCCGAGAGCCCAATCGCCAGCGCGGCCACGCCGAGCATGGTGGCCAGTCCGTGGCCTTGTTCCAGTGTGATGTCGAACACGAGTGTTGCGGTCGCCTATCGTTTGGTTCCACCTGGCCGATACGCCCCGGCCTTTCGCTTTCCCTCGGCCAGCGCTTCCTCGCCCAACTTGATCACCCGAGGATAGTCGAGCGCCTTGAGCGTCGTGCCTGGCTCGCCCTTATTGCGTTTGTTGAGAAGGATCTTCTCGGGCTTGACGTTGGGCCGAGAGCCGCCGGCCGCCGGCTCCCGCGACAGATACGGTTGGACGTAGACCACCGCCGCAAGCGGACCGATGATCTGGCGGTCGTCGTTGAGCGTGATGCGGTGGACATACTCTCGGGCCGGGTACGTGCGTCCGGTGTAATACTTCTCATCGTTGGCCAATTCCTTGAATCGCCACTCCCGCTCCGTCCACTCCTTCAACACGCCGCACTCGATCTGTTTGATCACCCGAAGCGGCACCTCGCGTTGGCGCTCCATCTTCTGGTCGTAAATCTTCAGCCGGGCATCGCGGGTGAGATAGATGGCGCCGGTAATGATCTTCCCGTCGGACATCTCGACGTAGCCGGGGATCGAATCCTCGCGCTCGGTCTGGACCGGCCCGAAGGGGTTCAATGCGGGCGGGTCGTCGGCTCGCGACGTCGAATTGCCCCCCCATCTGGCGACAGCCAGCAGAAGAACCCCACAAATCGCCATGCTTCGCGCGTTGAACATCCCGCGACCTCCTTACTATCTTCTTTTCGGCTCTTGGCGTTCCTTCTTCCGTTGTAATCGAAAGAGCCGCTTGATGCACGCCCCCGAGGGCAGTGGGGGCCGTGCGGGAGGACAGAGACAGTGCGGGCGTGAACCCCTCGGTAGAAGGGTTTCGTCGATCGAGCGTTTGGCCCAGGCACTTGTGCCCGGCGCGTTGAACCGGCAACTCCGGGCAGAAAAGCTACATCTCGCCCCAGCGAGATGGCTACTATATACACGGCCGATCAGAACTTGCTGGCGTCGATCGGCTGTCCGTCGCGGCGGTTGCCGAGATAGGTGTAGATGGTCGTGTCGATGGAAAAGCTGACCATCTTGACCGAGCCGTCGCACATGACGAAATTGCAGCCGTTGGCGTGCGGGCTGCCGAAGCCGATCCCGTTGCCGGTTCCGGGCCGATCCTGCATGGGGGGATACTGCAAATGGGTCGAACGGTAGTTATCGTTGTTGTTGCCCGTGTAAGCGCTTTCGTTGTCGGCCCCGTCTTTGCCGGTTGAGTAGTGATCGGGGTTGAGATATTTCTCGCCTATCAACAGGGTATTGGTCGTGCCGTCTTTGACATCGGCGATGGCAATCTCGCTGCACTCGAAACCGATGCCGTCTCGGTCGCGAGGGCTTTGGCTCCAAGTATCTCCGGAAGCGATATCGCCGGGACCGCCGCTGTGCGGTACGCCGCCGGTACCGCAATTGATCGCGTAGTCGTTTCTCGCCAGTTGCGGCGTGGGATCGATGTTCACGCCCGTGTACATGCCGGAGTCCCACGAGTTGGGATAGGCTATAGCTCGCCGCCGGGAGGGACAATTGAAGAAGGGGACGGGCGTACTGGCCATCTCCTTGTTGAGCGCCTTCTTCTCGCTGAAGGTCTTGCCCGCGCCGATGTTGTGCAGCGCCTCCTGCTCAAGATAGGGGAGCAGGTTGTAGGCCCAACCGCCCGGCTGCCGCCTGCCGAATCCCTGATCCGGATCGCCGACCCAGGCCCAACCCCAACCGCCGGCGGGAAAATGACGGTGTGCTTCGTGGTGATTGTGCGCGGCCAATCCGAACTGGTGCAAGTGGTTCGAGCATTGGGTCCGCCGAGCGGCCTCGCGAACCGATTGCACGGCGGGCAGCAACAGCCCGATAAGAATACCGATAATGGCGATAACGACCAGCAGTTCCACGAGTGTGAAACCGCCCGAATGACGGGTCCGCATGATTGCCTGACCTCCGACGCGTGGGGACTTGCCCAACTGATAGGACTTCGGCAAGAACACGACGGCTCGGTCATGAAAACCACCGCCTGCTCCGCCGAGAAAGGGAATCCGGTGCCTCTCCCCAGTTCCGTATTCACCTCTGGCCAGCTAAAGCATCATACCCGGCCCACCCAGTCCGCGTAAACACCCCTTTGGTGGTAGGTTATTACAGCCAGAGGTGTTATTTTTCGGGGATCGAATTGGGCCGCCGGTGGTGTAGGGAGGGGGCGCGCAGATGTAGCCGTCAATCATCACCCCGCCGGGGCAAGCCCGACGGTGGTGTGTGGCACGCATCCAACATGCGTTGACAAAGCACTAGGCTACTGTGAAAGCCAATCGCCTAACGCGGGATCTCGCGGATGTAGACGTTCTTGAACCAGAGCGTATTGCCGTGGTTTTGCAGTTCGATCTGGCCGGTCGGATAGATCGGCTTGTCGCGCTCCCAGTAGTTTTCCAGCACGACATTGTCGACGACCAGCTCGCCGTTGAGTTTGATGGTCACCCGCTCGCCGATCATCTTGATGTAGAACGTGTTCCATTGGCCCACCGGGTTGTCGGCGGCCTTCGTCGGATTGCGGGGGTTCTTCTGGTTGTTGTACAGTCCGCCGGACCCTTCGGCCCGATCCCAGATTTGGACCTGGGGAGTGCCGCGGAGATAGATGCCGCTGTCGCCGCGGGGAAGGATCTTCCAGTCGACGTACATCTCGAAATCGCCGTAGTCCTTCCCGGTGCAGAGGCTTTGGCCCTTTCCGTCGAAGACAAACGCGCCGTCTTCAACCCGCCAGTGGGCCCGCATCGATTCGTCGGCCTTCTCCTGGGCTTGGGCCAATTGGTCGGGTGTCATTGTTGCCCGCACTTTGGGATTGGCCACGAGGCCTTTCCAGCCGGAGAGATCCTTGCCGTTAAACACGGCCGTGAAGCCTTCCGGGGGCGTGTTGTCGGCGGCCCAGCCGACCGGCATGAGGGAGAGAGACAGTACGGCGGCCAATAGCAGGCAGAGTGGTTTGTTCATGGTCGTTTCCTTTGCGTGGGGGGGCAGATTATCGATCAACTACTGCACGGTCACCTTGACCGGTTCGACGAAATCGGCACTCAGGGCGGCGGGCCCGTCGACGGTCATCTCGCCGTCCTGGAGCCAAACGCGGTAGTCTACTTCCAGCGGTGCGTCTTCGGTCAACTCGTACTTGAAGTAGGAGCCGAAGCGGCCGTAGGTGCGCTCGCTGAATCGGGCTTCCTTGGGGTTGGTCGGCTTGTCGAGATAGACGGCCGTGTACCGTTGGCCGTCGATCACGAAGCTCATTGCATTCCAGGGCAAGTTGATGAAATCCTTATTGCCCGGCCAGTTGCGGGTTTCGCCCGGTTGTCCCTTTCCGTCGGGACGCAGATAGTAGGTGGCTTTCTGATCGCCGGCGGCCACCTCCTGGGCGGCGCGAAATTGAAAGCCCGCGTGTTGCGGATCGCCGTCGAGCGTGACGTTGCCCACGGTGCTTTCCAGCCGCGAGGCAAACTCGACCAACTGGCCGCCGGGCACCGCGTAGACGGTCATCTGCCGCAGTTCTCGGACAAAAACTTCCTTGCCCTTGCCGTGCCAATCGACGCGAACCGTATGCCGCCCGAGCACGGGCCCCGCTTCCTCACTGACGACGCCTTCGTCGGTAAGATGGGTGTCGCCGGTGCAGTGCCAGGTGTCGACTCGGCCTCCGTCGCCGTAGCTGATCCGATTGAAGCCGAAGAACAGCCCGCGATGGTGCGTGTATTGACCGCCGGGGCCCTTGGTCACCACGCGGGTGCCCGCCGGGTTGTACAGATGGTGGAACACCTTGTACGTATCGTGTCGCCGCTCAGGCGTCGAGTCGTCGAAAGGCAGGCACATATAGCGGAGCACGGGCCGGCCGTCACGGCTCAGTTCGGGGCAGTCGTTGTCGCCGGTTTTCCAGAGGAACCCTTTTTGCTCCGGCGTGAGCGAACTGACGGTCACCGTGAGAGTCGCCGACCGGCCTTTCTCCAAGCCGGGCAACACGAAATGTAACTCGCGTGCGACGTCGTCTCCATCTGCCGACGTTGCCTTGCTGAGCAACCCGGGCTTGGTCAGTTGTCCTGGCAGCTTCGTGCCGTCGGCGGTGGTGACGGTCACGGCGGTGGCGTCGGCCAGTGGTTTGGGAAGTCGCACGTTGGCGCAAACCGGTGTGTTGGTTCGATCGACGTCGCCCGCCGCGACGGTCAGGCGAAAGGTCTTCTCGGCCGCGGCGGCGGGAACAGCCAGCAGGCCGCAAAGCAGCAAGGCCGTAAGAATAGGACGCATGGTCATGGCGAGTATCTCCGGGGTGATCTGGAAAAGGGCGGGATCGAACGGGGGAATCAGGTTGCCCCCCGACCCCGCGGGCTGTTGACTCAGTAAGGGCGAAGCGTCCGCGAGGACGGAAAAGACGGCCTCGCTGACGCTTCGGGTTTCGATTCACGCCCTGCGGGGACGGGAGGTGACTCAAGCGTACCATCGCCCGAGCCGGTTTGCAACAAATGCCGCCGCGATAGAATGGTCATACCAAGCCCGGGGCTGCATTCCCGAGGTCCGACGACTCCAACCGGTCCGATTCCCTCCCGTGATCCCACTCCATGCCATCCCCGACCTGCCCCAGAATCTGCGGGAACTGCTCGTCCAGATTCCCGCCGGACGGGTCACGACGTACACGGCCTTGGCCGAAGCGTTGGGGCATCGGATCGCTACCCGCTGGGTCGGCCATTTTCTCCTGCACCACGACCACGCGGCAGACTGTCCGTGTCATCGAGTGGTACGCGTCGGCGGGCACCTTGGGCGATATTGCACCGGCGATGTCGACCAAAAGGCACGGCTCCTGCGATCCGAGGGGATTGCCGTACACGACGAGACGGTCGACCTGGGGGAGTTTTTCTTCGACCGGTTCCAGAGCGACCGGCCGCTGGAGCAACTGCGGCGGATCCAGGCGGAGTTGCCCGAGGCGGTCATCCTGAAACCGCTTCGGCCGGAGCCCAAACAGATCGGTGGAGTCGACGTTTCCTACACGTTCCGCGGCCCGATTACCGAGGGCGTGGCCGGCTATGCGCTGGTCGAGCCCGACGGCGGCAAGCTCATCTGGTCGACGACCGTGCGACGCCGGGTGATATTTCCGTACATCAGCACCTTCCTGGCCTTTCGCGAACTTCCCCTGCTGCTGGATCTGCTTGACGAGGTCCGATCGGCCGGCCGTTTGGCCGATCTCGTGTTGGTCGACGGCAGCGGCATCCTGCATCCGCATACCGCAGGTATTGCCACGCATCTGGGGGTTGTCACCTCTCTGCCGACGGTGGGAGTGACGAAGAAACTGCTCTGCGGAGACGTCCGGATCAGCGGACTGGGGGCGGGCCAGTCGCGCCCCGTGATAATGGACGGTCAGCCTCGGGGTGTGGCGATCCGGGCGACCGAGGGGAGCCGGCGGCCGATTTTCGTCTCGCCCGGCCATCGAACGACCGTGGCCCAGGCCGAAGCGGTGGTCCGCCGGCTGCTGTGCGGGCGGCGTCTGCCCGAGCCTCTGTACTGGGCCGACCGGCTAAGTCGAAGTGCCGCGCGGGAAATTTCTGGAAAATGAGGGCCGGATTTTGGAAATTTCCACTTCGCGCAACGGCGGCGGCATTCTATGCTGAATAACGTTGCGCCGGGAAAAGGGGATTTTGTGCTCAGCGCGCTCCAGGCCGTTGCGGCATAAGATGACCTGTCCCCTCTTCCCTCCCACCGACGCGCCGGACGCGGTTACCTCGCGGCCCCCCAATCTCGGGTGGTCATTCCTACTTGGTTTGAGGTATGGTCGCCGGCTGTCCTGTGTGTATAGAACAGAATGAGTGGTTTGGCTGTTTAGGTTTTGAGAATTTTGGAAAGGGAGACCTGTCTGATGACAACGATCGTGGACGCTGAGAAGTGCTCCGCTTGTGCCGAGTGCGTTGATGCCTGCCCGTTGGACGCCATCGAGCTGGTGGAAGAGATCGCAACCGTCGATCCGGAAACCTGTGGCGACTGTGGCGCGTGCGTCGATGTTTGCCCCAGCGAAGCGATCTCGATCGACTAGCTGCGTAGACCCCGGCACCGGCGCCACGGGGAGCACACATCAGCTCCTCTGAAATATCCGTGGCGGACCTGCACAAAGGGCGGTACATCGTACCGCCCTTTCTTATTGCGCTGGGGGGCCGGTGGAGAAGAAGGGGGACGTCTTCCGTCTCGGCTGCTTCTTCCTCGCACCATTCCCCCTCGTCAAACCGTTGACACCCCCCTTTTTGATGCCATAATGGCGGCTGTTGGGGAATGGTTGTTCACGATCGCCCAAGCGGGAGCAGTGCCATGACGTTTTGCCGTCAATCGTCCCATGGTGGGCGTGTCCTTCTGGCCGCCGTGATCGCCTTGGGCGGTCTGACGCCGGTCTTCGGCCAATCCGCAGCCGCGAAAGCCCCCGTTCCCGATGCGGCGGCGCAGGCCGAGGCGTTGAAGCTCATCGCGGAGATCTTCGAGCAGCAGTGGGCCGGGGCCAAGACGACCGCCCAGAAGACGGCCCTGGCGGAGACGATGATCGAACAGGCGGCGCGGACCGCCGGCGATCCTGCGGGACAGTTCGTGCTACTGCGAGTAGCGCGGGATGTCGCCGCGCAGTCCGGGGACGTGACCACGGCGTTTGCGGCGATTGAGATGCTCGATCGGGGCTTTGCGGTCGACGCGGTGAAGATGAAGACTGACGCACTCTTAACGGCCACCAAGTCGATCGTCAAGGTGGAAGACGCCAAGGTGGCCGCCGAGGAGTCGATCGCCCTGGTGCGTGCCGCGATGGCCCAAGACGATTATCCGGTGGCCGAACAACTGCTCCGCATCGGCCAGTCCGCCGCCCGCAAGTCGCGCGACGCCGAACTCATCCGCCGCCTGACCGATCTGGGCCGCGAGATGACGCGAGTCGTTAAGGCCTACGAAACCCTTCAGCCGGCCCTGAAAGTGCTGGACGAGAAGCCGACCGACCCGGACGCCAATCTGACTGTGGGCAAATTCTACTGTTTCGTCAAAGGCGACTGGGCAACCGGCCTGCATATGCTGGCCCTGGGCACCGACCCGGAAACACGCGATTTGGCCCGCGACGAACTCGAACAAGCGGCGGGGACAACCACGACAGAGGGCCAACTCGCCTTGGCCGACGGCTGGTGGGATCTGGCCCAGACAAGAGAGGGAGCTGAAAAGGACCAGTTCCTGCAACACGCCGGGGACTGGTATCGGCGAGTTGAGCCCAACGTCACCGGGGCGCTGGACAAGCTGAAGCTCGAATCGCGATTGAAGGAACTGGAGGCGATCAATCGGCCGGCGAGTGGCTCACCGAAGCCTCTGGAGCGACCGCCTCACTATCTGACAGACATGCAGGAGTTCGACGTGAAGATGGGGCCATGGAGATTCGGAAAACACGGCGAAATGGGAGACGGCACTCGCCACGAGATCAGCCTGGGAACACAGAAGTTTCCGTACGCACTCGGGATGCATCCTCCGATAAGTGGGTACTCCAGCGTGAAGTACCGACTTGAGAAGAAGTACGACACGTTCGTTTCCGCAGTGATGATTGACTCAGTTCACGGACAGGTCATGACGCCCAAAAGTCCCATAGGTTTCTTTGTGCTGGGAAACGGAAAACCGCTCTGGAGTTCCGCGCCGGTTCGCGTTGCGGACAAAGTGCAGGGCTGCAGAATCAACGTACGGCGCGTCGACGTATTGGAACTCCGCGTTTATTGCCCCGGCGACAACGGAGGGGCCCATGCGGCTTGGCTGGACCCTTACGTCCTGGAAGCCAAATAGGTGCGTATTGAGGCGTAACAGGGGCGCAGGCCTGGGCCCGCCATCGGGCCAGTACGGGTTCCTCTGCTGTATTCATCAATGCGCCGAAACTCTTACCGTGCCAGGAGTTATGACGGACCCGCATGGAATTCGGCCCCGGATTCGCTGAATTCTTGCCGGTCCGGCGGCGAAGCTCTTCTTGTCCCCAAAGGCGGTTTCCGCTAAGTAGATAC
>JABMRP010001352.1 GCA_013202535.1 Planctomycetota bacterium | reverse complement strand
TCATGGCATGCGGGTTTCTGTTTGTCTCCGCAATACAGTGCGAAGTTTGGATACCGTTTGTCTCACGCCGCCGAAAAGATTTTTCAGATCCGACCGTCAATCGCGGTCGGTCGGAATCTGGGACTGGAGCCAGGCGCGTGCGAAAGTCCAGTGTCTGTAAGCAGTTGCGCGCGACACGCCGAGCACTTCGGCCGCCTGCTCCACCGACAGCCCGGCAAAATAATGGAGCTTGAATACCTGGGCGGCCGGGGGATCGTCCTGCTGTAGCGTACACAAAGCGTCTTCCAACGCCAGTAATTGCTCGGCCGAAGCGTTGGTCACGGGCGCCGCATGATCGAGGTCGACGCGGGTCAATCCGCCGCCATGTTTCTCCTGCTGCTTGCGGCGCGCGCTTTCAACCAGAATCCGCCGCATTGCCTCCGCCGCCGCCCCAAAGAAATGTCCCCGGCTGTTCCAGTGCTGAGCCTTTTCGACATCCACCAGCCGTAGATAGGCCTCATGGACCAGCCCGGTGGCCTGGAGCGTCTGCCCTGGCTTCTCCTGGGCCATCTTCGCCGCGGCCAGCTTCCGCAGCTCGTCGTAGACCAGCGGCAGAAGCTGTTCGGCGGCGCTGGGGTCGCCCTGCTCGATCGCGCTGAGGATTCGTGTGACGTCGGTCATGGCACCCGCGATTATAGCAACTCCGTGGTGTTACGGCTCAATCGGGTACGTTCCCCGCTGCTGGACCAACTCGGTGATGCGGCGGATGCGGTCGATCTTCGACCCCGGCATGGCGTTGTCGGCGATGCCCAGGATCAGGGCCTTGCCCGGGGCGACGACTCCGAACAGATTGTCCATGAACTGCTCGAACTGCTCGTCGGTGTAGGGGTCTTCGAGGATGGACGAGGGGATGCCGCCCCAGATAATCACCCGATCACCCCAAGCCGCCCGGGCTTCGGCCATCGTGGTGGGGACCATCGGGTCGGTGACGAAACACTCGGCCATGTCGAAGCCGGCCTGCTCAATGTGCGTGAAGATCTGCCGCGTGTCGTTGTCGGCGTGCAAGGCGAGCGTCTTGCCGGCGGCGCGCAACTTGGGGGACAGTTCGCGGTAGTACGGCAAGATGTACCGCTCGAAGAACGGCGGCGGCGTCATCACGCTCGATAGATGATGGCCGTGCATGATCAGCCGGGCCGGCGAATCGGTCAGATGGGGCCACAACGTCGCCTTGAAGTGGTCGGTCAACACGTCCAGTAGTCGCTCGACTTCGGCCGGATAGTCGGCCAGATGGAAGAAGGCCTCGTTGTAGCCGACCAACGCCCTCATCCAATGGTGGGCCGGGCAATCGCCGCAATTGACCATCGGATAGCCCTCGTCGCCCGTCTCGCGGTCGTAGGCCTCGTACTCGTCGTAAGCGGCCACGTAATGGGTATGCTCGACAAGATACTCGACCACGGCGTAGTCCTCGCGCCGCTTGAGCATGAACCCGACTTCGGCGTCCTGGATACCCTGGCCGCGAAGTCGCTCGGTCGCCCGAAATCGCGTGGTTACCGTCCCCACCGGCGTGACGTACTCGGTGACGGTCTCCATGGGCCCGGGCTGGTGGGTGCGGATTTCGACGTCGCGAAGTTCGGTCCGATAGACGATCCCGTCGCGGGCGGCCGTTCCGCCGAAAATGTCCCGTTCCACTTCGCGCAGGCTCTTATCGCGATATTCCGCCGGCAACGTCCCCTGACGGCGGTTGCCCTCGTACCAGATCGACAGTCGGGGAATCCAGGGAACGCGGTCCGGCGTTTTGCCGTCCATTACGGCCAGAAGTCGCTGGCGGTTGGTCATTTGTCTTGGTCCATGACGCGGCGGTGACACGCGGTTGGGTGGTATGTGGCAGCCCGCTGGGTGGTCGGTGCCAGAAACGCCTCCATTTTGACGGCTCGCCCGTATATTGCAACAATGGAGCTAGCCCCCGGCTCTGCCGGGGGACGAAATGAGTGGAAGCGCCGATTCTCTCGTTCCCACGCAGAGCATGGGAACCAGATCGAAATTCCAAAGAAAGGGACCGCCCGTGTCCAAAGAGCATCACCGAAACTTATCGCGTCGACAGTTCGTCAGCAGAGCCGGTCTCCTGGCTGGTGGCATGGTTTGCGGCACGCAGGCTTGGGGTGAGCCGGCGCCCACAGTTTCCGGGACCACCGGCGAACTCCCCCGCCGCATATTGGGGAAGACCAAACAGAGCGTCACGGCGATCACGCTGGGAACGGCTCCCTGTGGGCATTCTCGCGAAATCGGCGCTCGGCAGGTGGCCGACGTGGTCAATACGGGCCTCGATGCGGGGATCAACTTCGTCGACACGGCTCCCATC
>JABMRP010001351.1 GCA_013202535.1 Planctomycetota bacterium | reverse complement strand
CGGCCTCCGTCGAAACCGGTCAGAGCGAACGTCTTCAGTCCGTTTTGGTTGGCCCACTCGACGGCCGCCAACACGTTGGCGCTGTTGCCCGACCCGCTGATCGCGACGACCAGATCACCCGGCCGGGCGTGATTGATGAGCTGCTGGAGGAAGATCTGGTCGAAGCTCAGATCGTTGCCCAGCGCCGTGATCCAACTGGTGTTGTCAGTCAGGCTCATGATTCGGAGGCGTTTTTGCCGGCCCGGCTGGTCGGCCCGGGAACTCGATTCGGGCGGACCGACGGCATTTTTGCCGAGATCTTCGGCCAGATGGGAAGCCAACGCGCCGCTACCCCCGTTGCCCAGGAGGAAAACGGTCGTTTCGTTTTCCCATGCCTGGTAAATTGCATCGGCCCAGCGGATCATTTCGGCCCGTTCAACACGATCCAACTCTTCGTGAAGTCGTTGGAAATAACGCGGGAGGTCAACGGACGTATCAGGCATGGGTCGGTTCCCCGGAAAGATGCGAGCCATTCGCCCATTGTACCGGGAGATTGCGTCCGGGGCCACGGGGCGAGAAGGCGCGACCGCGAGAAAAACTCGGCCGTGGGGAGCGTCGAAGGTCAAGCGACCAGGCGGCGGATCACTTCGTGGCCGCCTCGGCCTCCGACTCGGAGTCCTTGGGTGCGGTCTTCGGGAACAGCGCGTCGCTGACTTTCGGCAGGAAGACTTTGGCGAAGTCGTGGGCCGCGTTATCGTCGGCCTGCTCGCTCTCGGGTGTTTCGGAAATCACGTAGAGCTTGTTCAGCGGTTTGCGCGGTCCGTAGATGAGCCGGGGATACTTGGGCGCCTCCCAGGCCCCGTTGGGCGCCGCCTCGGTCGCGCCGACATTCCACGCCCAGAAGACTCGCAGCCGCTGAACACCCACCCGCTCGGTCTTGCGAAAAACCGTCGTGAAGAAATTCGATTTCCAGTCGGAGCCATCGATGGCGATGTCCTCCGTCTCTCCTTGCGACTCGAATCCGGCACCCGGATAACAGGCTTCCGGCGTATGGATGGCCACGTCGCGCGACATCCCGCAGATCAAACGAACGGTGACCGTCCGCCCGGTGCTGGAATTGGCATACCGTGCCGAGAAACTGCCCACGGCACCGGCCGCTTTCATTTCCAGTCGATTCTGATCGTAGAGGCGGGCCGCGGCGGGGTACGCTTCTTTCAGGCCGGAAAGGGGGCCTTCGAACAGGACCTTGTCTTCGAGATTGCTGCGGACTTCGAGGACCGGATCGGTGATCGAGCTATCGTCGACGACGTCGATCGTGTACTCGGAGTTTTGGATGGGCAACTTTTCGCCTTCCCAGTCGCCGATTTCCAGGGGAATGTTCTCAAAGGCGGCAGCCAATCGGTCGAGTTCCTCCGAACTCCCCGAACCCCATCGGCCGGTTAACAGCCCCTGCACGATCGAACCGAGCACGATCAGAACGATAGCGGCGGCGGCCACCATGACCAAAGGCATATGTTGCTTCATCGCTTCCCCTCGACGGCGGATACGGGGTCAACCCCGGATGGACCGGGCTCCAAGCGCGGGTCCGGTCATACGGAAGCGGACGTCTCGGGTTGACTGGAATACGGTCGGTAATAGGAACGGTAGCGGCTGGCACTGATGCCGTTGACCACCGCCCCGATCACACAGATATTCATCGCCCGGAGTCGTTCGCAGGTCTCGAAAACTCGCGGAGCCCGGCTGACGTCCCGGAGGATGGAGAGGATGACCGCGTCGGTGTGCCGGGCGAACATGAGCGACTCGGCGTCGCTGAGCACGGGCCCGGAGTCGACGACGACGAAATCGAACTCTTCGCGAAGCGTCGCCAGGACGTCGCGGAGTCCGTCTTGGGTCAACGCCTGAATGGCGTCGGCGTCGCTTCGGCCTGCGGGTACGACCCACAGGCCGGCCATCCGCGTGGGACGCACGATCTCGTCCAGAACGACTTCTCCCCGCAACAGTTCGCAGAGCCCGGGATCGACCGGGGCCTCCAACAAGCGGTGGATGCTCGGCCGGCGCAGATCGCCGTCGATCAGCAGGGTTCGGCGTCCGGAGCGAGCCAGACTGGCCGCCAACTGGCTGGCCAACGTCGATTTTCCTTCCTTCTCCATCGAACTGGTGACCGTCACGGCGCGAATCCCTTCCGTCTTGGCACTGTGCAACAAGGCGGTTCGGATATTGTCGACCGATTCGGCAAGCATTCCGTGGAAGGCGCTGGCCGCACCGTGCCGTCGCCAGGCGCGACCGGTCATCGACGGCGTGTTGCCCATCACGCGAACCCCCAAACCGTAGGCCACCTCGGCCG
>JABMRP010001350.1 GCA_013202535.1 Planctomycetota bacterium | reverse complement strand
CCGAGCTATCCACGGGCGCATCCCACGACATGGTCAACTCAACGCCACCGGGATGCTCATTGCCTCTTGCAGCCCATTCCTTACCGGCGCTGTTCTGCATCCTGGCTTCCGGGATGATTCCATCGGCAACAAACTTCGCAAGGTGCGAAGCGCCGCATTCGGATGTGGCAGTGATCTTCGCTTTCCGTGCCAGGTTTTCCGGCTTCTCCTCCGCCGCCACGGCAGTGACGGCCATTACCGTCACAAGCATGATACTCAGCGTTCTAGTATGCATCGAATTGCTTTCCTTTGGTGGGAGTGGTAGGGACAACGATCTTCCGCGGTCACTATATTATTTCGATCTACTCCATCTCGGTGTCTTGCGACTCACGCATCGGCGAAGTGTTGGGGCTCGACACAATGCTCCTGTCGGTCACGAAACCGAGCCGGCTGGAGATCTGCTCCGCGTAATCTTTCAACAATTCACCATGCCGATCGAGTTTGCCTCGGACCAACCGATCGGAGGGACCGGTGGTGGTCAGGGCGGCCACGGGATAGTCGCGTGCGTCCAAGACGGGCGCGGCAACGCAATGCACTCCTTCGTGCTCCTCGGCCAGATCCAACGCGTAGCCCTGTTCCTTCACGCGATCCAGTTCCTTGAGAAGTTCTCGTCGGCCGGTGATCGTTCGCTCGTTGAACTGCGGCATTTGAATGCTCGCGACGAAGGCGTCTCTCTCCGCATCGGGAAGGAACGCCATGAGCGCTTTGCCTGGTGCGGAGGCGTGCAGCGAGGCCGGAGTTCCCGGATCGACCGCGAATCGAAACATGTGCAGACTCGGCACGCTGTCCAGAACAACGCAGCGCCCCTCGGTCAGGATGCACAGAATCACCGTCTCCTTGATCTCGTCGCGAAGTTCCCGCATCAGGGGCATCGCCGTTTCGACGATCCCGTTGCGATTGCCGATGCGGTATCCCATCGTGATCAATTGCGCACTGAGCGTGAACGCCTTGGTCTGCTCGTTGCGAAGCAGGTATCCCCGTTCAACCAGCGCGCCGGCGACCCGAAAGACGGCGTTGATGGGGATGTCCAACGCGCGACTCACCTCCGAAATCCCGAGGCCTTCCGGGTGCTGCAGTAGTAGCTCCATTATGTCCAACCCCCGATGAAGGTTGGAGACGTTGTGCTTCGTGGACTTGCCCTTGCCGGCTTTCATTGGATTTTCCCTTTTCACCAGGCTCGCTCAGAACTCGTACAGGAATTACTTCCCTATTTGGCTATGAGCTATGAGCTATGAGCAGTGGGAAAGCCCATGACTCAAAGCTCAAAGCCAACACTCAAGAACTGAATCGGGAAGTTATTCCTGTACGAGTTCTCAGTATTCACGGTTCTTCTGGATCCCCGGCATGGGGATCGGATAAGTTCCGTCGGTGTTCGGTGCCAGCGGCGGCGGCCCATCTGCCGTGAGCTTGTCGACGTCCGGGGCAAACTCGTGGTCACAGGCCAGTGCCTCGTCGTACGTGACTTTCTGCCCGGTGTGGGCTGCCATGCGGCCCATGGACGTGACGAGACTGGCGATCGCACCGCGACGGGCTTCGTTGAAAGGTTTGTCCTGGCGGATAGCGTCGACCAAGTCGTCCCATTCCAACTGGTATGGGCTCGCAACGGCGGGCGAACGCCACAAGAGCGTTTCATTGGTCTCGTTCTGGCTGGAAAATGCCGAGCATATGCCGGCACCGCCACGCATACTATCAATCTTGGCAAGCCCTTTGCTGCCGTGAGCATAGCTGGCAAATTGGCTGTCGCAGCCGGCCATGCAACGGCCGAACATGTGCAGTTTCGCGCCATCCGCAAAGGTGTACTCTACCGAATAGTTGTCGAAATTCTGATCCACGTTGTTAAGGCGATAGTGCCGTCCGCCCAACGCCTGAGCCTCGATCGGCCAACTCCCCTTCATCCAACACATCTCGTCGATATTGTGGATAAGGAAATCGCTGTAGCCGCCGCCGCTGGCCCAGAGGAAACTGTGGAATCGCTGTATCTGATAGAGCACCTCGGAAATTCCATCAGGCTTTCGAGCCGAAGCGAAGGAGGCGATTGGCGCGTGCAGGCGGTAGGTTCGCATCGAGATCAAGTCGCCGATCTCGCCGTCGTTGATGCGTTTGACTAGCTCCTGACGTGCCCGACAATGACGCCACATGAGACCGACGCCCACCTTCTGGCCGGCCGCCTCGGACTTGTCGGCCAGTTCGAGCATACGACGTGTGCTCGGGCCGTCGACCGTGACCGGCTTTTCCATGAAGACGTTCACGCCTTTTTCGAGAGCGTAGCCGAAATGCACCCAACGGAACGCCGGCGGAGTGGTGAGGATCGCTATGTCACCCGGCTTCAAGCAGTCTATCGCTTTCTTGTAGGCATCAAAGCCAATGAACTTGCGGTCTTCGGGTACGTCCATCCGATCGGCGTGGCCTCGCTGCAAGCCCCCGAAGCTACTGGCCAGTCGGTTCGGGAAGACGTCGGCCATGGCCACCAATTTGATTGGCCCGTTCGCAACCGACAGTGCGTTGGCTGCCGCCCCCCCTCCGCGTCCGCCGCAGCCGATCAGCGCAACATGGATCGTGTTATCCTCCGCGGCGTGGACGCGCGGCACGGCCGTCGCGGCAAGGGCCGAAACTGCGGCCATCTGGCCGGTACTCTTGAGAAACCGTCGACGTGTCGGCTTCGAATTCATTGAACTACTCACAGTTGAGACTCTCCTCTATTTTTCTGACTCAGAAACCACACCGGGCCATCGTACCAGCTAATGCGTTGAACAGAACTCGGTTTAGAAGGGCCTTCTAAACCGCATGGTACACGCAAGTAGGGGCTCCGTCAACAAGATATCGAGGCCGGGCTTTGCGACCGGAAGTTCGGGGCGCACATTGTAGGACGGATTGCCAATCCGTCCCACGACACAGACGCCGCTCGGGCACGGTGCGTCGTCTCGTGCAAAGTGACACACTGTGGTAGCTACGTTCGCCAGAACGTGGGCGTAACCGCTTCTGGCGTCCCACGTTCTGGCCAGCGTAGCTACCACTCCATGAATAACCTGGGCTACGGGATGTCTCGACAAGGCACCGTCGCAATATGCTTTCTTGACAACCAGTATCGTCGCAACCCATTTTGGAGCAAGCATTTACGCCCACCCCTACCCCCGAAATGCCCGTTGGGTGGAAAAACTTTCTAATTCGGTGTTTGACATCCTTGTAATCTGTGACTACAACTGAAACCGTACTGGTCGACGTTGCCGGTACGGCGGTCTGGTCGAGCCGTGCGAAAACCGCAAGTTTCGGCCGTTGTGAGTATAGACGGGCGGTGGCAGGGTGTGGTCAAGGCGGTCCGTGGATTCCACGCTGCGATTCGCGGCTGCCAGGGCGCCCCGATCAATAAGGACAACACGACGACATGGAAGGCAACCTCAAACCCCGGCGAGCGTTTACGCTGGTGGAACTCTTGGTGGTCATTGCCATCATCGGCATTCTCATCGGGCTGTTGCTGCCGGCCGTGCAAGCGGTTCGGGCGGCGGCTCGGCGCACGCAGTGTAGCAACAATCTCAAGCAACTCGGGCTGGCGTTGCAGAATTATCATGGGGCGCACAATACGTTTCCCTGCAACATCAACCATGTGGTCCAGCAGGCCGAGCAGTGGGAAGATCGCGACCACGCTTCGCATCTGGTGCTTCTGCTGCCGTTTATCGAGCAGTCGAGTCTGGGCGCCGGCGTCGATTTCTCGTCCGCCACGTTGCCGGGCGACCAGGTGATTGGCGGCAAGCCCTTGCAGGAACATGTGGTGCCCACCTTCCGTTGTCCCAGCGATAGCCACGAGAGTTTTGAAAACGGCCGGGCGATGACCAACTACGCTGGCAGCATCGGCTCGCAGGTCATGCGGTCGGGCAGCGGGTGTAATCTGGCGACGATCGTCGGCAACGGCGGGCCGGAGTTCGATCACGACGACGATGGCGAAGACTGGTTTAGCTTCACCTCGAAATCGCCCGACTGTAATTGGGCCGGGCCTGGCAATATCCGTAGCGACTGTCCCTGGCCCGAGAAGACTTCCGGTGTGTTCGCCCGAAGTACCTGGTCGGCCAGCATCGACGACATTCGCGACGGCACGAGCCACACCATCGCCATGGGCGAAGTTCGCGGCTGGTGTAGTGGATTTCTGTGGTGGAAGAGTTGGACCAAGGCCGAAGGCCTCTGGTTCGCCACCACCGCGCCGATCAATTTCCCCACCTGTCCCGGCGAGAACGGAGTGCCGGGCGACTCCACCTATGGCGGCAGCGGGTGCCACAACAAGCAGAACGCCTGGAACACGTCGATGGGCTTCAAATCGCAGCATTCCGGCGGCTGCATGTTCGTCTTCTGCGACGGCTCGGTGCATTTCATCAGCGAGACCATCGATCACACGACCTACCAGATGCTAGGCGACCGCCGCGACGGTAAAGTCATTTCGGGCGATGCGTATTGAGCGTCGCGACCGTGTGTCGCCGACTTCTCCACAAGCAAGGTAAATGCCATGCCACGAATCCAATGGGCCGCGTTGTTGTCTTGTTTGTTGCTCCCCGGCTGCTCCGGCGACGGGCCGACAACGCACGACGTCTCGGGCAAGGTTACCTATCAAGGCCAGCCGGTCGCCGACGCGCAGGTGGGCTTCCTCCCGATCGGCGACGCCGACGAGATCAAACCGGCCCGCGGACAGACCGACGCCGACGGGCGCTACACGCTACGCACCTATGTGAAGCCCGGCCAGGACTCCGAAGGGGCAATGGCCGGCGAGTTCAAGGTCACGATCACCAAGGGATTTGCCAACAACCAAACGGTCACCTACGAAGACATCGCCAGTCGGAAAGACGTTCTGCCGCCGATTTACGCGGACGCCCAAACGACGACCCTCAAGGCCAGCGTCACACCCGGCGAAGAGAATCGTTTTGATTTCACGTTGGAGGATTCGGACTAGAGCATTGTCAAATCTAAAGTTTTG
>JABMRP010000135.1 GCA_013202535.1 Planctomycetota bacterium | reverse complement strand
GTGGGACACTACCAACGAATCAAGAAGGCCCCAGAACTCTGGATCGTTTCCAGGGAAGACGGGACCGTCGTGAACTCCATCCCCGTGGACGGCTTTCCGGCCTTCCTGGGCATGTCCGCCGCCGGAGGAAAGCTCTTCGTTGCTACACGCGAGGGGAGCCTGATTTGTTTTGAACGTAAATGAGTGGCGTGGCGTGCCGTCGGGGTTTGCATCTACCTCGGGCAAGCGATATGCTGACTGGTATTACCAGCGTCCGCGTGTGGCAGCGGAGAGCACACGGAGAAACCATCATCCGGTTTCATGCCATGAGGAAGAAGGATTATCCCGTGAATTCGTCAGACGCCCAACTGAGGAGACTCTCAATGAATGACAGGCAACCCGTTCACCGCTGTTTCTTAGCGGCCTTCCTACTTCTGGCCGCTACGGACACGCCTGCTCACGCCGCCGTGCGGGACGCGTGGGTCACAACCGATCGCACGGTTGACTGCTCCAGTTTTGAGTCGATCGCCAGCGACATCATCAAGCCCGACATGAGCGACGAAGAGAAGGCGATCGCCGTGTACACTTTCTTCCGGCAGAGAGTGTACCACTATCGAAACCTGCCGGAGAGCCGCGAGCCACTCAAGACAGTCAACATCATGGGCAACACGCTGTGCGGTTCGCAGGGCACGTGTATGAAGGGGCTGTTGGCGTCGGTTGGGCTGAAAGCCCGCGTCGTGAGCCACCCCGGGCACACGTTCTATGAAGTCTTTTACGACGGGCAGTGGCACGGCTACGACACGATGACGAATTTCTATGTCTTCACCCGTGGCCCCCAGCGAACCGTGGCCTCGTTCGAGCAACTGCACAACGATCCGACGCTCATCCGCGGCGCCGAGAAGGAAGGCAGGGCGTGCCCCAACATTTGCCCCTGCGGTGACAAGCCCGAGTGGTTCGCCCAGAAGACCCGGGCCACGGACTACACGCCGCAAACAAGCGATTGGACCGTCAAGGACTACCAATTGCGGCTCGGTGAGGAATTGGTGCGAAGTTGGTGGCCCCAGGGCAAGCCCTTGCCGGGCAGCTACCGTAGCTCCGATCCGGGACCGCTGCACACCTGCGGAACTCGGGACCGACGCGCCGAGCCGTTTCTGTTCAAGTTCTGGGAGCCTTACGGCATACCCAAATTCGGACCTTCGACCACGGTCAGCTACCGCCACTACTTCAACGGCCAGATCAACTACTCGCCCGATCTGACGCACGAAGAATCCGTACTCGACGGTGGCGGGAAGCTGGACGAGGCGAAGATGACGTCCAGTGGCCTCGTCGGCCCGGGCACGTACAGCTTCTCGGTTGTCTGCCCCTTCTACATCACTGGTGGCGTGCTGCTTTTCGAAGCCGACTGCGCGAAAGAAGACGCTGTCGAAGTCCATGTCGATCAGCACGGCGGCGGTTGGCAGAAGCTCTTTGCCGGCGGGCGACCCGGCGAGAAGCAGTACCGCGTGCCGCTGGACCGCATCGTGGCTCGTTCGGGCGTTGGCCGTCACGAGTACAATGTTCGGATCGTGCTGGGTGAAGACAGTGTGTTGAAGAACATGTACCTGCGGACGTGGTTCCAGCACAATGCCATGGCCGCCCCCCATCTGATGTCCGGCGAAAACAACGTGACGGTCGACGTGGCAAACGAAGACGCGCTGAAAGCAGCCCCCCTGACGCTCGTGTACCGTTACCGCGACGCGCCGAATTGGGACGGACCGGTCAAAACCGTCGAGCAGCGGATTGCCCGCAGTGCCGAGACTTTCTCTGTTCCACTGCCGAAAGCGGATAAGCTGCCGCGGATGCGTGACCTGACTCTGCGCTACGGGCAACTCGCCTGGACGCCGCCCAAGCAGGTTCGCCCCGACCGCATCATTGCCGATTTCACCCAGCAGAAGGACTTCAGCGACTGGCAGGCCGATGCCCCGTTGCAAGTCAGTCACGACGGCCAGGGGTTGCTGGTCGTCTGCCCCCGGAAAGAAACGTACCCGCAGGTATCACTTGACGGCCTGAACGAGGACTGGAGCGATTACGACGCCGTGGTAATCGAGTTGGAGAACGTCGGACCGAAAACGCAAGCGATTGTCTTCCGCGCCCGATCAAACGACACCAATGACCAGCGGACCGACGTGACTTTCAAGGTTCAGCCCGGCCCGGCAGAGCTTCGAATCCCCATCAAGTCACTGCGAAAGACGCAGGCCGACTCGATCACGAAGATCTACTTGATGACCCTCGATGTTCCCGAGGAAGGCTGCAAGATTCGCGTCAAACGGATCGTGCTCCAGCCGGATCGATCGGGATTGTAGGAGACGTGACCACTATCGTGACTGCGGAACATGCGAGCATGGCCTCATTGCATTAACGTCGCGATTCCGGTTGCCGCTGCGTGGAACCGGGACTCGGGCTGCGTTGAGATTGAACGATCCGATGAAAACGAAGTCTCCCGACTCTCGAATCACAAGATGCCGCCAACGGCTCGTGTCGACTGTGATTCTCGGTCTTGCGACCGCAAATGTTCTGCCTTCGTCGGCGGACGAGCAACCTGGCACCGCGGCGCAGGCACTGCGCGAGTTATCCCCGGCGGTATTGTCAGAAGCAACGCGTGCCAGCGCTGGGGAAATGATCCCGAACAGACTGCGGTCCAGACTGGACGCTGCCAATCGGGAGAGCAGAAACCAGTGGCGGAAGGTCCAAGGCCGTGAGGATTGGCAACGGTTTCGCGACGAGAAGATCCGCTTGCTCCGCGAGGCGATCGGACCGTTTCCCCAAGAGGTGTGTGATCTCCGTCTGCAAGTCGTTTCTACGGTGGAGGGCGAGGGTTGTCGCATCCAAAACCTCGTCTTCCAAAGCCGACCCGGGTTGTGGGTCAGCGCCAATTTGTACGTGCCGGCCAAGCCGGGCGAGTCGATGCCGGGTCTGTTGATCTGCCACGCCCATCACACGCCGAAGGAGCATGGCGAGCTTCAGGACATGGGCGTGATGTGGGCCCGTGCAGGTTGCCTGGTGCTGGTGCCCGACATGCTGGGGCACGGCGAGCGGCGGCAACACCCGTTTCGCACGCCGGCCGATTACGACAAACCGTTTCGCGTCGGCCGGCAGGATTACTACTTCCGATACGATCTTGGCATGCAACTGCATTTGGCCGGCGAGACACTGATGGGCTGGTTCGCGTGGGACCTGCGGCGGTGTGTCGACGTGCTGTTGTCTCAGCGGGATGTGGATTCAAAGCGGATCATTATCTTGGGCGCCGTGGCGGGCGGTGGCGATCCGGCGGCGGTGGCCGCGGCGCTCGACAAGCGGATCACTGCCACGGTTGTTTACAATTCTGGCGGGGCGGAGCCGGAGTCGCCCTACCCCTTGCCCGAAGACGCGGAGGCCGTCTTCAATTTCGCCGGCAGCGGCAGCTTCGAGTCGACACGCAACCTGCGGCGTTCGGCCACCGATGGTTTCCTGCCTTGGGTTATCGTCGGGGCCATCGCACCCCGGCGACTGATCTACGCCCACGAATTCGCCTGGGATCGGCCCCGCGATCCGGTGTGGAAGCGGCTTGAGACGATCTGGGAGTTCTATGATGCACGGGGCAGACTATCCGGAATTCACGGCCGTGGATCGGTCAAGGGCGGCCGGCCGGAATCGACGCACTGCACGCATATCGGTCCCATACACCGGGAGTCGATCCATCCGATTCTCGCGAGTTGGTTCGACATCTCCGTGACCGAAGATGATGAAATTACCGAACGCCTGGGGGAAAGGTCGCCAACATGCACAGAGGCCAAACTGCCTCCTGAACGCGCGACGGGAGTTGCAAGCCGCCACTGGGACCTGGACACTCTGCGCTGCATGACGCCCGAGTTGGCACGGCAACTGAAACCGAAGCGGCTGTGTGATCTACTGCCGCAAAGGGCGGCCGAGCGTATCAGTGACGTGCGAAACCGGCGCGCGGCGATTTCGCCTGACGCACGGCGGGAACGATCGCGACGAGATTGGGCCTCCGTGCTGGGCTCGGTAACTCCGCCATCCGCCGTCAAGGTCTTGTCCGTCGCGAAGGATGATGGGCTTATCGAAGGAATCCGCGTCGACCGCGTGCGGCTCGAAGTGGAGCCCGGTATCGTCGTGCCGCTGGTTCTGCTGCGCCCCCGTGGGGCAGGCATCGAGTCTGACGGGCTACCTGACAAGCCATCTCCTGTTGTCGTGGCCGTCGCCCACGCCGGGAAAGACAAGTTCCTGCAAGACCGCGCGGGGACGATTGCCGAACTGCTCGCCGGCGGCGCGGCCGTGTGCCTGCCCGACCTGCGCGGCCTTGGCGAGACGAAGCCGGCCGGCTCACGCGAGCGTTGGGGATCGCTGACCGCTCAAGCGTCGACGGCGCTAATGCTCGGCGATCCGATGGTGGCGGCGCGGCTCAGAGACCTGCGGAGCGTGCTGGCGTATCTTCGTGGACGTAGCGACCTCAATGCCACGCGAATCGCCCTGTGGGGCGACTCCTTCGCAGCAACCAATCCGCCGGAGCGCAATTTCCACGTGCCGCGACACATGGACGATCGACCGCGGTGGTCCGAGCCGCTGGGCGGGTTGCTCGCCCTGCTCGGCGCGCTTTACGAAGACAAGGTTTGTGCGGTGTATGTGCGCGGCGGCCTGAGCGACTTCGCGTCCGTCGTTTCCGAACCATTCGTCTACATCCCGCCCGATGTGGTGATTCCCGGCGTGCTGACCGTTGGCGATGTACCCGACTTGGCGGCGACGTTGGCGCCGAGGCCTCTGCGCATGGACGGACTGGTTGACGGCTTCAATCGGCTGCGCACCGCAGCCGAGGTGTGGGACATCTACCGACCGACACGGCAGGAGTACAACCGTGCCGGTGCGGCTGACCGACTGTTCCTCCACGATACGACAACATCGCCGGCCAAATGGCTGCTGAGGCAGCTTGCCGTCAACTGACGATTCCTTCCCACCAAACGAGAGGGTGCCGACATGATCAAGACTCTTGCTCTGGTCTCCGCGATTCTTGCGACTTTCGTCTCGCACACACGCGCGGAAGACGCTTATTTGAACTACATCAAGAACGCGCCCGAATTTCAGCGGGTTCCGCAGGACCGCGAAATGATGATCGGCCGCTGGGACACCTGGATTTACATGCCCTGGCGATATCGCTGGACGATCGGCACCGGCGATGAGGGTGGCCGGTTCTGCCGCGAGTACGGTTTTAACGGTGGGTTCACCGACCATGGCCACGGACCGTTTGAGTGGCTCAACAAGTGGAACCTGCGGTTCTACAACGACCATACGGCGGCCAAAGGTCACCTCTACCTGCACCGCGGGGGCGGCAAAGAGTTCCTGGCCAAGTTCCAGCGAGACGGCCGCGCTATCCGCAGCGGACGTGACGGCCCGCGGCCGCTCGACGAGGTGATGCTCGACAAGCTCAAAGGCACCGTCGCCCGCTATGTGACGAACGTCAAGCAGAACAGCTCGCTGCGGGTGGCTTACGCCCTGGACGATGAAATCTCCTGGGGCTCATTCGTCGTACCGATTCCGTGGCGAGTCAATGCGGACGACGAAGCCTATGCCGCGTGGCTGAAAGAGTACTACGGCCCATTGGATGCGCCCGAGCCGCGGTACGTCACGCCCGATTTCACGCGGCGGCAGCTTGACCGGCCACTGAAGGAGATCGACTTCTCGCCGCTGTTGGATCGGATTACCTACAACGATTCAGTGTGGGCCAATTTCCTCGGCGAACTCGTGTTGACGGCGAACAAGGCCGACCCCGACACGCCCTGCGGCTTCGTCGGCGGGCAATCGCCCAGCATGTGGGGCGGCTACGATTACGCCAAGCTGATGAAGAAGATTCAGTTCATCGAAGCGTATAACATCGGCTCTTCGCAGGCGATTATTCGGTCGTTCAATCCGGGCAACGCCATGCCGCAAGTGACTACTCATTTCCACAAGGGCTCGCGGGGAACGGCCAACGACATTTGGCAAACGTGGTACTACTTCGCTCACGGCAATCGCGGCATGATCGGCTGGGTCGAGGGGTGGTTCGACGGCGAAAAGCCGCGGCCCTGGCTCGACCAGTACAAGGCGACAAACCTGGAGGTCGGCGGCGTGCAAGGTCCGAAGATGGTCGGGTCGCGGTGGATTCACGACGGCGTGGCGGTCTACTATTCGCAGCCGTCGATCCAGGTCTCCTGGTGTCTGGATATCGAGCCGCACGGCAGCACCTGGGTCAATCGGGGTAGCGACCATCGCCTGGGCACCTCGCACAACGTCCGCAAGGCCTGGGAGTACCTGCTGACCGACTCGGGCATTCAGTACAACTTCATCCCGTACGATGAGGTCGTCGTCCACGGTGTGCCGGACGAATACAAGGTATTGATTCTGCCCGCGTGTTATGCATTGTCTGACATTGAAGCGCAGCGAATCACGGAGTTTTGCCGGCGCGGCGGAACGGTCATCGGCGACTTCGCCTGCGGCCTGTTCGACCACCACGGCAAAGGTCGTGCGAAGGGAGCACTGGACGACTTGTTCGGCATCCGCCATGACGGTAGTGAGACAAACGGCGACTTCTTTGGAGAGCGGCTTTGGGTAGAAACCGATCAGGACGCGGGATTCTCCGACCGCCGGTATCGCGACCTGTTTGCTACGATCGACTGCAAAATGGAAGATGGATTTGCCGTAGCGGAAAAGAAGCAGACAACCCAGAGCGTGCGGGAGGTTGGTCGCGGTACGGCAATCCATGTGAACCTCTCTCCGCAGCGTTATCTGCAATACCGCGAAGAGAACACGTCGGATGACCGGTTGCGCCATGTCTTCATGCAACACGTCCTTGCCGCCGGCGTGAAGCCTTGGGTGACCGTGGTGGACCAGAAAGGACGAAGGCCGCGCAACCTGGAAATCACCTACTGGAACAAGGGCGACCGCACGCTGGTATTCGTCGTTCAGAACGCCGTCGTCACCGGTAGTGCGTTGGGTGGCGGTGGGGCCGAAGGGCTCATTAGCCGGGAGGCCAAGGTCAACGTGCAGTTTACTGCAACAGTTAAGAACATGGTCAATGAACGGACCGGCGAACTGCTTGGCGACGGGAAGCGGTTCGCCTTTGATTTCAACAGCATCGAAGCGATCTTGCTCAGCTTCCAAGGTGCGCCACCACGGGAATAAAGGCAAAGCCGCCGCACTCGATAGGCCCTCGACTGAACAGTTGGAGGCCTCGCGGCTGATCTACGAGGTCTCGCACGGTCGATCGGACGGTCAACCACCGACCGCCGTCGCTGATCTATCGGCGACGCTTCTCGGCGATGGCAAGCCCGGCGTCAAGGATCGCTTCGTCGTCACCGGCGTCCCGGAAGGCAAGGCCGTGTATTTTGCCATCCGCAGTTTCGACGACAGCAGCAAGCGAAGTGCGATCAGCAACGTCGCGACGGTCAATCACCAACGGTAGACTCAACCCAGGCAAACTACAAACGTAAACAATACAGGAAAAGATAGCCAGGGGTCCTCCATGCCCCATGTCGACAGAGTGTACGCCGGCGTAATGTCCTGGCTCACCGATGATTGCTTGCAATCGTCGCGGTCCCTGCTAAGCTCAAACTTATACCGTTTGAGTTGTCCGCCCGGCACGGGCCGGGGCTCGAACGGCTACATCCAAAGAAAAGCCCATGCTAGTGCAACGGCCAACGAATCGTCTTGCCGAGGCGTTCGCCGGAAGAGCCAAGGAGGCGGGGCTCTCTATGGCTGTCAGTCAACTCGGGCTCAATCGCATCCGGCTGGAGCTATACGGGTGTGTGGAGAATCCTGTCGACGTCCATGGGCAATTCCTCAATGGACAGATTTCCTATGAGGAGTTCAAGACAGTCGGCAGTCAGAAGATCAATGATAACAACGATCCCAATATAGCGAATCCCAGAGGATTTCACTTCACCTTCATTGATTATCAGATTGACAACATGATTCTGCCCATGAAGCGGAAGCTTAAGGCCAATGGCGAGAGCATCCGTGTCAATCTATGCCTGGTCGATTTCAACAACGGAAAGGACGGCAAGGTATCCAACATGTCGCTCGGCGAGAATCCAGCCGAGTACGCTGAACTCGTGTTAGAGACATTTGAACACATGCGGAACAAGTATGGGTTTGCGCCAGATGCACTGGAGATCGTCAATGAACCGAACAACTGTACGGATTGGCGAACTAGAACAGGAGCGAAGGTCGGCACTTGCATGATTGCTGCAGTGAAGCGTCTCACCGAAAATGGCTTCACTCTGAAGGAGGTCGTTGGCCCTTCCAGTGCGGAGGCAGACAGAGCCATAGCCGACTTTGATCAGATGATTCAGGTTCCTGGCGTCTCGGATCTGCTGACGACGTTTTCGTACCACAAGTACAGCGGCACGGGTACGGCTGCCAATCGGCAAGCCATACTCACGCGGGCACAGACCCACAATCTCAAGACTGCCATGACAGAGCATTGGCATGATGACCACGCGAAGCTTATGGATGATCTGCAGGAGGCCCATATCACCTACTATCAGCGTTGGGCCTATGCCGCACCCCATAAGAGCACCTATATCCGCACCGATGTCACGGACCCGGCCAATCCAGTCTTCACGTTGCACGATCAGGTGCGAGCCATGCCGCAGGTCTTCAAGTATGTTCGAGATAAGGCTGTGCAGATTGAGGTCACGTCGGGTGATGCTGCGGCCTACATCAATCAGGACGGACGCTATGCGGTGATCATCCAAAACGCCACCCAAGGCCCGCACGAGGTCATTGGTCTGCCAGCGGGCGTCTATGGCATTACCAGTTCAGGCCGCGCTACCGGCGGATACCTGATCGAGACGAGTTCTCCTGATGTGACAATCAAAGCTGGTGAAACCTTGACGTTCCGTGTGGCAACAACTGGGGGGTTAATCACTGTCTTCACCAAGTCGACACCCGGTGCCAGATAACGAAGTGCTCACGGTTCCCGACAACCCGGATCGCTCCTCGCCGAACTTCGACTGCGAGAACGCGCATCGAGCCGTTGTGCGAAGCCCTGTATGAGTTATATTGGGAAGAAAGGAGCCACGGAATCATGAATACGACACTTGCCAAAGCGGGTTGGCACAAATCCCGTTCGATGTGGTCCAGAGCATTTCCGGCGATAGGCTGTCTCGCTTTGCTGTGTCATTCGTTGGCAGCGGCAGATGAAGAGCAGACTCCCCCGCCCGCCGGCTGGGAAAACGTCCGTTCCGTGAAAATGTCGGGCGGTCTGCGGGCCTTCTGGGATGTTAATGGAGCACCCCGGCATCAGGCAGTGGCGATCAAACACGGCTTCGATCCGGTGAATCTGCTCAACGATTACTCAGACTATCCAGGCAGGCAAAAGCGAAACATCAACCACTACCTCCATGAGCGAAAACCCACAAACAATCCCTGGGATCGTCCGGATTACTTTGAGGAACTCCTCCGGCGGAACATCGGCTCGATCGCGAAGAGAACCGATGTAAGTACAGACGCGACGAGTCTGTTTGTTCACGACATAGAGTTTGATTTCGAGCAGGACATGGCCAAGGCCTGGGCCGACCCCGTGATAAGAAGGGCAAGCGGTGCGACGACGCTGAAGGAGTTTCAGGAAGCCTATCTCGCCAAATGGGCTGAATGGTTCTGGCTTCCTTGCAGGTGGGGGAAGGAGATCTGTCCCAAACTCCCGGCCGGCCTCTATGGTCCGCAACCATTCCGCCGTGATTATTGGGGAATCGTCGGGAAGGACGCCGCGCAAATCGACGGTACTCACGCTCTTGACGCGGTATTCTGGAAGCACATCGACCCTCATGTTGACTTCTATATCGCCAGCGTGTACATCTTCTACGACGATCCGGGCTCGGTCTATTATATCGCTTCCAACGTAGAAGAAAACTTCAATCGCACCCGTCAATTCGGTAACAAACCGGTATATGCCTATTCCTGGTTGCGCTATCACAACAGCAATAAGAAGATCGGCGGTCTTGAACTGGCGCCCTGGCTCGTGGACGCGACTGCCGTCGTTCCGTACTTCCACGGAGCACGCGGCAACGTGCTCTGGGGATGGGAGCCACAATCCAAGGGGGCAAGACTGTACGGCAATCTCCCCGTCTATGCCGACAGTCTCGGCCGCGTTGCCGATCTCTCGGAGAAGATCGCGAAGGCGGAACCGGCGGCGGATGACGAGCCGGCGCACGCGTTGTGGAAGACGAAACGCCCCCTGCTCAGGCGACTGAGAGTCCGCGGCGGCGATGACGAGTGGATCGTTCTCGCGATGAATCCCTGGCAGATGCACGACGAGCAAAGCGAGATCAAGATCCGTTGCGGCAAACGTACATTCACACTGGAGCTTCAAGGTCGCCACTGCGACATCTTTCACATCATCGGCGACAAAGTGAAACGGCTCCAGGTCGATTACGGCAAGGCCGGTGAACCGGTCAATAACAGTGTGTTGTAGTAAGTGCATGCTTCGCTGAAAACTACGGGAGCCAACCATAAGGGAGCCGATGCCATGCTTTCCCGACAAATGGTGTTGTCGCTTCGGATCGCGTTCCGGTTGCTTTGCGCCGGCGGGATACTTCTAACCGGAACGGCCAATGGGCGCGGCGACGCGCGCCGGACGCATGAGACCAGGCTGGTCAGGGGACCAAGAGCCGAGCGGCTCGGCGACAAGGTCGAGATCGGCTTCGTCGTTGATAAGGCCACCGACGTCGAAGTAGCGATTCTCGACACCGGGGGCAAGGTGATCCGGCATCTGGCTGCCGGTCTGCTGGGCAAGAACGCGCCCGAGCCGTTCAGGAAGAATTCGCTCAGCCAGGAGATCGAGTGGGACATACGCGACGACGCGGGCAACGCAGCGAAGGGAGGTCCCTTTGCGGCGCGCGTTCGCGTCGGGGCCAGCCCTAAGCTGGATCGCCTGCTGGGCTGGGACGGCAACTGCCTGTTGGGGAAGATCGTATCGCTGCGGATGAGTCCCCAGGGGGAACTGTTCGTCCTGTTGGCGGACCCATTCCGGGGCCGTGCGGAAATGCGAGTGCTGGACGCCGATGCCGGGTATTTGCGAACGATCATCCCCTACCCGGCCGACACCCCCGAGAAACGGACCGCGCCGGTGGGACACATCGAGATAGACGGGCGGCGCCAACCCATGGTATTCAACGGCCAAGGTCATTCCATCTATCCGCTGACCGCCGGGTTGCGCGAGCAGACGATAGCCTGGCATCCCGACGGCTACCTGATCCTGGCCAGCGCGGTCGGTTCGATGTGCAACCATGGTCCGCCGCGTTTCTTGATGGCTCTACACCCCGAAGGCGGATCGCCTGAAGGCGTGGTCCACATCGGCCCGAGAATTCGCGATGCCGGAGGTTTCATGGGCGATGCGGGAGAGGCCTACGCCATGGGACTGGATCGAATCGCCGTTTCGCCCGACGGTGAGTGGATCTATGTCGTCCAGAATTTCACGGACAGCTACCGTTTCAAGAAGGAGTTGAGGCACGGCGTATACCGGCTCAAGTGGAATCAGGCCAAGGCGGAGGAGCTTTGGGTGGGTCAAGACATAGCCGGCAGTGGTGACGATGAGTTCAACGAACCGGCCGGCATTGCGGTCGATAGCCAGGGAAGGGTCTTCATCTGCGACCGGGGCAACAACCGCGTAAAGGTCTTTGCACCGAACGGAACGCTGCTCGACCAATTCCCCTGCCCCCAGCCGGAACAGATTGAATTGCACCCCACCAGCGGCGAGATCGTCATTCTTGCCAAGGAGGACGACCGCAAGGCCGAGTCCGGCAAGCTGTTTCATTTCTCCGCCTGGAAGAAGGGAGCAACGAAGAGAATTGCCGAACAGCAAGTGTCGGGGTTGCGTTGCATGACGCTCGACCCGACTTCCGACGACCTGCGTCTCTGGATCGCTTATGCAACAGGCTGGCGGCGGCCGTACGGGCTCGCGCCGGTCACCGTTGCCGACGGGAGCTTCAGGATCGGAGAGGACATCAACCGGTCCACGTCGTTGCATCACCCGAGCTTCATCGTCGCCGATCCCCAGCGCAACCGGGCCATCGTCTTCGAGCACCTTCTCGGTAGCGGGCATCGGTCCGTCAACCTCAAGACGGGCGAGGTGACCGCGATGAAGACACGCGGCAGCGACCTGGTGATGGATGCCCGGGGCAATCTGTACGTCATGGACGACTACAACGCGAACAGCATGTCGCGTTACGGGCCCGACTTTACCCCGTTGCCGTTCTCAGCCACCGGCACGAACAAGCTGAAGCTTACCTATCGGGCCTACGGACCCGGCATGGGGTTGCGTGGACACTGCGTCGCGCCTAACGGCGACATCTACGTACGCCGCTCGCCCAATCACGCTTGCGTTTCGACGGTGGACGTGTTCGGCTCCGACGGCACACTCAAGAAGGCGGGTCTCGTGCGGGGAACCGGCAGCGCCGACGGAGGCATCGGCGTCGACAACCGCGGCAACGTCTACTTGGGGACGAATCTCAAGCCGGCGGACCAGCCTCTGCCGGCCGATTTCGCCGCGGCCATACCCGCGGGCGCGTGGAAATACTACCGCGGAGAGGTGCGGGAGGCGCCTTGGTCCTACCTCTACTGCAACCCGTACCTGTTCCACATGGGTTCGGTCTTCAAGTTCGGCCCCGAGGGCGGGGCCATGTACGGCAACTTCGGCCAGTGGGCGAAGGTCACCGACCCAAATCTGGCCTTGGACAAAGCCCCGGCCGGCGCGACAAACTACAAGTCAAGTTACCTGGGCTGGGACGTGAAGGTGGTCGGCGCCGAGTGGCGCTATCCAGGAGTCGGCATTATCCCGGCTTCCTTCGACGCCTTCCGCGGTGACGACGGCTGTAGCTGCATGGTCAGCCATCTCGATGCCGACCTCTACGGACGAGTTTACGCTCCGAGTGCCTTTGTTCGGCGTCAATTAGTTCTGCCCTTTAGCGACAATTAGGTTGACCGAGGGAAAGTGTGGATTTACTAGCCTCCGGAACCATGTTTTGATTCCGGAGAACCGGGTTTGGGG
>JABMRP010001349.1 GCA_013202535.1 Planctomycetota bacterium | reverse complement strand
TGCGTGTAGTACCCATCTCACTTCGCGACGAAAGGCAACATCTCGCGGAGCGAGATGGCTACTATACGGCAAAACGACCGGCAATCCACAACGCCACCCCGCCGACGGTGGCAACGACTTGCAGGGGCACGGCGATGCGCATCTCGCGGCGGACTCCGGAGAGCGACGTATAGGTCGAGGCACCGGTGAAGTTCATCGCCAGGATGCTGGCCACCGCCGGCATGATCAGCGCCCAAGCCACGACCACCGTCGCGTGATCCATCGCGCCGGGTTGATTCCAGAGCATCGCGGCCGCCGCCAGAAACACGGCCCACCCCACCCAGACTCCTTTGAGCGAAAACGCCCGGCCGGGTAACCAGGGTAACAACACGGGCACCAGGGCCGAGCCCGCGGCAACCACCGCCAACAGCAGGGCGACCGACCATCCGCCGACTTGCACGGCACGCGACCACGCGTAGCCGTCGCGCCCGACGCCGGCGATCAGGAAGAAGCAGACGGCCACCGGCAAGGTGTACTTCAGCGCGGGCACCAACTCCATGGGCACCAGCGCCGCGCGATCGGCCAGCGGAAAGCGCACGGTTCGCATCTCGGGAGTCTTCTGCAAGTCGGCATCCAAGAACGCCGGCAGATCGGTCGCGCGGACCGGACCGTAGACGACCGAGAATCCACATTGCCGCTTCACCTCATGCGCGGCCACGCCCGGGGCGCTGAGTTGCGGCAGGATGAGCGTGCGGTGCGACACCAGGCGGTCGAGTTGTACGGCCCGGACGCGGCGGGTGATTTCCTCGGCACAGAACGTACCTTTTCCGGCGGCACACCAGACGTTGATCCCCCGCGTATCGAGCACGAGGATCCACAGATGGCGGCCGCCCAGCTCGGCTCGAAGCCGATCGAAGGACATCTTGTAGTTGGCCGTCACCAGCACCGGCGAGTCGGCCGTCGGCGCCCCGACGCGGTACAACCCGGGCGCGACCCGATAGTGCATCCGCCCGATTCCCCACCGGGCCTTCCAACGCCCCAGCCGGTCGGCAAAGGTGAGGGTCGTGCCGACTTGGGGAACATCGCCGGGAAGTTGGAGTAAGTCCATGGTTTACGTCCGAGGCCGAGTATCCCGTCCAACGCTGATCGTAGCATACAAGTTGCCGTCGAGCAACGGTCCTAGCGGCCGTCCGGGCTCGTAGACCGGAACTTGTTCCGTTTGCGACAATCGTTGTTATCGGCGTGAAAGAGAAAACCCTTTGCCTTCGTGAAACGAAATAGGTTGGGTTCTCGATTCTGGATTCCGGAAAACGGAACAAGTTCCGTGCTACTGCGACAATCGCCCTGCGGACATGTGATGCCATGTCAGCCCCCCTCTCTGGTGGATTTATTTGTCATAACTGGCATTTCCCGCAAATGGCCCTCCCTGGTAGAATTCGTGCCTTGTGCTGGCGGAAAATGCGCCGGTGCGATCGCATGGAGGCGTATCGTGGGTCGAATTTTCTGCGTGGCCAATCAGAAGGGCGGGGTCGGTAAAACGACCACCGCGATCAATCTGGCCGTGGCTTTGGCCCGATCGGGGGCCGAAACGCTGCTGGTCGATCTCGATCCGCAGTGTAACGCCACTTCGGGATTGGGGTGCGAACCGGCCCAGCGCCATCCGCTGGTCGTCGATACGCCGCTGCGCGAGGCGATCGTCGATACCGAAACGCCGGGACTGCACTTGCTGCCCGGCTGCCGCAGTTTTCGCGATATCGAGACACTCACCCAAGGCGGTTCGGACGGAAATGAAGCGGCCTCCAACAACCGCCGCCCGGAGACGGCCCTGCGCGAACAGCTCACCCGCGGGCTGGCGGGGTTCGATTTCGTGCTGATCGACTGCCCGCCCTCGCTGGGGCAACTCACGCGCACGGCCCTGGCCGGCTCCAGCGAAGTGCTCATGCCCATCCAGTGCGAGTATTTCGCCATGGAAGGACTGGCGCAGATGATCGAGGTGGTGCGCCAAGTGATGGACCAGTACGAAGGCCAGCTTGAGTTCGGCGGCATCGTGCTGACGATGCACGACCATTCGCTCGAACTGACCCAGGAGGTGGAAGCCGAAGTCCGCGATTTCTTCGGGGAGATCGTCTACCAAACGGTCATCCCCCGCGACGTCGCGGTTTCCGAGGCGCCCAGCCACGGCAAATCAGTCATCGACTACAGCCCGCGTTCCCGGGGTGCCCGGGCGTACGTGGAGCTTTGCACGGAGGTACTTGAACATGACTAGGGAACGACGACTCGGACGCGGACTGGAAGCCCTTTTGGGACGCCGGCCCAACACCCCCACGCCCGCCGAACCGCCGTCGGTCGAGGCGCCTGTGGATCTCGATCTCGATCCGACGGCGAGCGACGCACCGAACGACGAGGCTCCGTCGATCAAGCCGCCCGCAATGGAGCCGCCACCCGTGACGGAACCGCCTTTGATGGAACCGCCGACAATCGGCGCGGTCTACGGCGAGGCGACCGAGGCGACATACGCGATGGAACCGCCGCCGGCCGCGGAGTCGCTCCACCGGCTCGACGCCGGGGAGCCGACCGCATCGGTTCCGCCGCCGCACCGCCCCGGCTTGACCGAAGACCGGCCGCCCGGGCCCGCCGAAACGCGAGCGGCCGACGGCCCCAGGCACATCGACGTCCGCCAGATCGACGCCAATCCGTTTCAACCGCGACAGGACTTCGACTCCGGCGATACGGATACCCTGGCCGAGAGCGTGTCGGCCCACGGCCTGCTGCAACCGCTGGTCGTGCGGCGCGTGGGCGATCGCTATCAGCTCGTCGCCGGCGAGCGTCGTCTTCGGGCGGTCAAGCAAGCCGGCTGGTCCGAGGTTTCGGCCCAGGTGGTCGAGGCCGACGATCGCGAGGCCACCGAGCTGGCGCTGGTCGAGAACCTGCTGCGAAAGGATCTCAACCCGTTGGAGAAGGCCGCCTCGTTTCAACGGTACCTGGAGAAATTCGGATGCACGCAGGAAGAATTGGCCACGCGGATCCAACGCGATCGCTCGACGGTGGCCAACTTGATCCGACTACTGGAATTACCCCAGGCCGTGCAAGACGCCGTTCGCTCGGGCGAGGTCTCGCAAGGTCACGCCCGGGCACTGTTGCCGCTGGGTGAGGAAGACGAGCAGGTCGAGTTCTGCCAGCGCATCCGGCGCGAGGGGCTCAGTGTGCGGGCGACCGAAGCGCTGGTCCAAGAGACGATCGCGCAGGCCGAGTCCGCCGAGTTGGGCATGGCCGGTGGTACGCCTGGCGGTCGTCCGGCACAATCGAAGAGCGAACACCTGTTGGCCCTGGAGCAGGAGTTTCGCCTGGCGCTGGGCACGAAGACCAAGATCACGCACAATACGCGCGGCCGGGGAAAGATCGTCGTGCATTTCCACACCCACGACGAGTTCGAGCGTCTCCGCCGCCTCTTCTGCGGCGAGAGCAGTTCGGAGCTACATCACCGGGCCGGATGAGCCGTGGCGATAAATGTACATTTATAC
>JABMRP010001348.1 GCA_013202535.1 Planctomycetota bacterium | reverse complement strand
TACGTGCCGTAGTAGGGCACATTGGCGTCGATCCACGCGTAGATCTTCTCCCGATCCTCCCGGGGAATCGTCTTGCCGCAGTGATTCGTTTCCAGGTACTCCGGCAACCGGCTGGCGTGCGATCCGGTCCATAGCGGCCGGTTCACCGCCGTGGGAGTGCGCAGGAGCCAATAGAAATGGACCAGCGGCTTTTCTCGGGCGGCTTCGCCGACGGTCATCCCCCCGGCGGCCATGTCGTGTTGCCGGTAGGAACGGCTGCGACCCAACAGGTTGTCGTAGGCCATGTTGAACAGCCGCGTCTTGTCGCCCGACAGATCGTAGCCGCCGTCGGGCGTCGGCCCACGGTGACATTCGACGCAGTACCGATCGAGCACGGGCTGCACGACCGAGACGAAATCGATCACCCCGTCGCGAGTCCAGGCGTACATTTCCGGCCGGTTCGCGCGCTTCCCGAAGGCGGCCGGTGTTTGGGTCGAGGGGACCGGCGGGGTCGTGTTGCGAGGTTCGTGGCAGCCGACGCAGCCCTGTGTTTCACCCGGCATCAGGTGCAGGGCCGAGGTCATCCGCTGCAATTCGCGACCCTCGGCATCGAGCACCTGGAGGTAGATCTCCCGCAACGAGGGCACCTGGAAATGGGCCGAACCGTCGGCCTCGACCGGCACGCGTCCCCAGCAGCGTTTCGCATAATAGGTGGCGTAGCTCATCACGGGCGATTGATCGTAGGCCCGATGCGACAGATCGGCCGTCTTGCGCATCTGCTCCATCACCTGGATATACTTCACGCGGCCCCGTTCGATGCCCGGCAGTCCGCGATAGACGTCGGCCACGAGCAGCGTCCCCCAGCCGTCGGGTTCGTTATCGTTCCGCTCCAGCGGCGCGAGTTGCGGGGGCACGTTTTGCGGGCGCAGCAACAGAGGGCCGTAGCAGCCCATTTCCGCATCGGCGTACACGGGCGTCGTGTTGTCGCACAGATCGAGCAGGCAGATTCCAAACCGCCCCGATTGCCCGCCGCCGCCGTAGGCGACCAGAAACTGGTAATCGTTGATCGGAAGCGGATCGCGATACGACCAGCGAAACGAACGGTCTTCGATCTGCGAAAACTCCTGCGTGATCCAGGCGAAACCCTCGTCGCGAGGCGCTTCGAGGCCCGAACGGTTGTCGACCAGGCCGATCGCCCCGTGTGGCCATCCGTGATGCGGGGCAAACGTGCATACCAGAAGATTACCGTGTCCCGGGATCGGCCGGGCCTGCCAAAACGTGCCGAAGTCGCGGATCGTGTTGCCAAAGAAGAGCTGGTAGTGACGCCCGTCGGGGTTTTGTGTCCAAAGACTCTGCCGATAGGTCAGGTCGCGGTCGATATATTCCCAGCGGGTAAACAGCACGCGGCCGTCGGGCAACATCTGCGGCGAGAAGTCGGACAGCGTGTTCTGGCTCACGCACCGCACGCCCGAGCCGTCACGATTCATCACGTAGAGGTTTGAACTGGGCCCCGGCTGGCAAAGTGTAAATCCCCCGCGACGCGTCGAGACGAACATCAGCTTTCCGTCGGGTAACTCCAGCGGAGCGATTTCGTAATAACCCGGGTCCTGGCTTATCTTCTTCAACCCTTTGCCGTCGATGCCGATCTCGTGGATCTGCCAGCATGGCTCGTTCTGTTTCCTATACGAAAAGAAGACGGTCTTGGCGTCGTACGAAAGGTTCATGTCGAAAATCGAGCCCTCCGGATCGTCGAAGATGGTTTCAGCCGGCACCCCGGGCCGGGACGGATCGTAGATGCGGATGCTGCACCCCCAGCGCTCGGGAACGCTCTGCCAGAGAGCACAGCTAATCGTGTTGGGCTTCGACAGCGGATGCCGGGTGAAGAAAACGATCGGACCAATGCCGCGAACCTGCTCGGCGAGAAAACGGTCGACCGAGACACGGAGCGCGTCGATCAAACGCTGGCCATCGAGCTTGCCGGAGCCCAAGTCGGCCCGGAGTTGCTCGGCCTGCTGTTGGAACTCGGCAAGTTGGGCTAGATAGGCTTGCGCCTCGGGCGAAAGGCCTTCGGTCCGCTCGATTAGTTGTAGAAGCGCCGAGGGGTGCGGTGTGAAGTGCAACCGATCGAGTACGGCCAAGATTCGTCCGGCCTGGCGGCGCCGCGTGACCTCGGCGT
>JABMRP010000134.1 GCA_013202535.1 Planctomycetota bacterium | reverse complement strand
TGCCCAAACGGCACACTAAAAACCCTAGGTATGCCTGCGGCGAAGTCAAGGGAAGAAGGGCCCGTGATGGCCAAAAAATCCTGAATTCGGAGAAAAATCAGAACAGATTATCGGTGCGTTGGTGGTATTCTTGACGGAATGAGGCGAATCGCATAGAATGCCCCCGTCGATTGAGGGGGGGCACGAGTCGGATCGATGTCGGTAGCTCGTTTGCGTTATACTATCGGACTGCACACAACACGGATTTGGCAGCGGGGGAAAACTCTTGGCGCGACTCAAGAGACTCGTCCTCGAACGGTTGATGCGCTATCACCGACTTCTGTCGGAATTGACGGCCAAGAAACCCGTCCAGACCATCACAAGCGCCCAGATCGCCAAGGCTCTGGATATTGACCCGACCCAGGTCCGCAAGGATTTCGGTGCCATCGGGCTCCAAGGCATGGGGCGAGTGGGATTCGAGGTCTGCGAGGTTTGCCGTTCGATCCGCGTGGCGTTGGGGTTCGACCGAAATTACGAAGCCATTTTGGTCGGCACTGGACACTTAGGGGGGGCTCTGTTGGCCTACTCGGGTTTCGAGCGATACGGATTGCGGATCGTCGCCGCGTTCGATAACGATCCGAGTAGCATAGGCGGCGAGATTGCCGGGTGTACGATCAAGCCGCTGCGGGAGATCAAGCCCTTCATCAAGGCCCACAAAGTCCGTCTGGCCATCCTCACGACCCCAGTCGACGTATCCCAGGATCTGGCCTTTCGCCTTGTTGAGGTGGGAGTGAAGGCGATCTGGAATTTCACGCCCACCCAGTTGATTGTTCCCTGGGACGTGCTGGTCCGCAACGAGCATATTTCGATCGGCCTGTCGGAGATTGCCTACCACCTAAAAGAGCAGGCTGAGTCCGAGGACGAATGGACCTTTCTTGACACGTGACTAAAATCACATAAACCCTTGCCACGGGCCCTTTTGAGGTCGGTTGTGGTTTTGCCAGGTAAACGTGAAAAACATCACGCAACCTCTTATGGCGAGCCAACTTCAAGAGAAATGGGCTCAAAATCTGAAACGTGAAAAAAATCTCACGAGGACTTGACAGCCGTTTTATTGTGGATAGACTGGCGGCTTCTGTCGATATAGTCTGTCTGTGTGTCAAAACGTGATGAAAATCTCGCAAGGGCTTGACGCCAGCATTCGTTTCGCTAGAAAACGCACGAGGGAGGCGTCAGGACTTTGCATCTCGGGCTGACCGCCCCGTTACTTTAGTACCCCTAGAGCCAAGTCTCTTTGGGGGGGGCGGTTTCGGCCACAGGTCCGCGGTGCTGCCCTCTTAGGGGTGGAGCACGCCTCGCGCGGGCCGGCAGAAGCCAGGTCAAGTCAGGGGAACCGGTTCTTTTCCGGGTGCCCTGTTCGTTTGGAGTTAGTCTACGTCAGGTTCTCGGAAATGCCTATCTGACCGCAACGGAGGAAAGAACATGCCAAGTTATGTGATCCCGGACAAATGTGACGGCTGCAAGGCGCTGGATAAGACAGCTTGCCAACACATTTGCCCCAACGACCTGATGGTCCTGAACAAAGAGTCGATGAAGGCTTACAACCAGGATCCGCAGATGTGCTGGGAGTGTTACAGTTGCGTGAAAATTTGTCCCACGCAAGCCGTTGAAGTACGCGGATACGCCGACTTCGTGCCGATGGGCGCGAGTGTCACCGCGATGCGAAGCACCGAAGATATTATGTGGACCGTCCAGTTCCGCAGCAAGGACATCAAGCCCAAGCGATTCAAATTCCCGATCCGCCGGGGCGTTGAAGAGGGCAAGGCCCAGCCGTTCGATCTCTATCCGACCGGCGACGACGACCTCAAGAGCCCGACGCTGATGTGCGAGCCGGCCGGCCTCAATACCGAATTGGGCCCGGTCAAGATGGACAAGGTTCCGACGCTCTAACCCCGATGCGGTACGTGCGGGAGTCTGTTTTCTTCGGCCGTAGAAACAAGAAATGAATTACTGAGGAGATAAGGGACAATGGCGGATTTTGAGACAGTAACGATCGAAACCGATCTGCTGATCTGCGGCGGCGGGATGGCCGCTTGCGGTGCGGCGGTGGAAGCGGCCTATTGGGCCAAGAAACACGGGTTGAAAGTCACCGTGGTCGACAAAGCGGCCATGGATCGCTCCGGCGCGGTGGCCATGGGCCTCTCGGCCATCAACCAGTACGTCGACCTCAACAGCGGCAACAACACGCTGGACAACTACCTGGAATACGTCCGAAACGACCTCATGGGCATCACCCGCGAGGACCTCGTGGCCAGCATCGCCCGCCACGTCGACTCGTCGGTCCATCTGTTCGAGAAGTGGGGCCTGCCGATCTGGAAGGATAAGGAAGGCAAGTACGTCCACGAAGGTCGTTGGCAGTTGATGATCAACGGCGAGTCGTACAAGGTCATCGTCGCCGAGGCCGCCAAGAACGCCTTGGCCGAGGCCAATGGCGAGTACTTCGAGCGCGTGTTCATCACGCACCCGCTGGTCCAGGACGGCAAGTGCGTCGGGGCGATCGGGTTCAGTGTCCGCGAAAACAAGGTGTACGTCTTCAAGGCCAAGGCCACGATGTGCGTCATGGGTGGTGCGGTTCACGTGTTCAAGCCGCGCAGCACCGGCGAGGGCTTCGGCCGCTCCTGGTATCCCCCGTTCAACTCCGGGGCCAGCGCCTTCTTCACCATCTACGGCGGTGCCGAGATGACCTGTCAGGAAGTGCGTTTCATCCCCGTGCGGTTCAAAGACGCTTACGGGCCGGTCGGTGCCTGGTTCCTGCTGTTCAAGGCCATCGCCACCAACGCCCAAGGCGGCAACTACATGCAGGACAACGCCGCGGAACTCGACAAGTGGGTTCCCTACGGCAAGGTCAAGCCGCGTCCGGCGAACATCCGCAACTGGCTGATGATGCTCGACGTGATGGACGGCAAGAGCCCCATCTACATGCAGACCCACGAGGCGATCAAGCGGATCGCCGACAAGGCTCCCGACG
>JABMRP010000133.1 GCA_013202535.1 Planctomycetota bacterium | reverse complement strand
CAGCACGTTCTTCTTTCGCACCAAGCCGCAGTAGAACAGGGCCAACCCCGGGGCGGTCATCATCAACACCAGCGCCGAGGAGGTGAGCATCCAGGCGTTGTCGCCCGTGTCGAGCGTGACGTCTTCTTTGGCGGTTTCTTCTTCGGCATCGGGGCCTTCCTGGATCGTTTCGGCGGGCGTCACATCAGCAGCGGAAACCGGCCCGATCCATCCGATCGAAACGACGCCGACCACGGTCGCCAGCCACGCGCTGCTACGAACCCACCTTGACCATGCCATGGTTTTCACTTTCCTCTTGCTTTGGGGTATGTCTGCGCGCACATTAAGCCGGCCGCCCGGCCACGAGGTTCAGTCGCGGCCGCCGGAGAATTTCCGAGGGGAATCGATCGATCCCAATGCAATTGACATGCCAAGAACGTCGGGCGGGTTTGCACGACGGCATCTAGTTCGTGACAGGCAAAGCAGTTAGAAGAAGTGCGAGGGTGGTGAGAAAGCGTCGAAGCGGAAGCCCCGGAATGCCGATTGCCCAAGTTTCGCGCAGTGGATGACCCTGATTGCCGCGATAGCGCGCCCAGCGCAACCCTATTCAGCCGGGTTCGACGCCCCGCGCCACTTCACGTCGGGGCGTTTGACGTCGGCGTTGGCTGCCCGGGCTGCGACGAAGAGAAAATCGGCCAATCGGTTGAGGTACGCCAGCAACCGGCCCGATACGTTCTCTTCCTCCCGGCCGGCCAGCGTTACCAGCCGGCGTTCGGCCCGGCGGCAGATCGCCCGAGCCAGATGTAAGCCAGCGGACGCCGGAGTGCCACCCGGCAGGATGAATTGTCGCAGCGGGGTTAGCGTGACCGTGAAGTCGTCGATCGCCTGCTCCATCGCCGCGACGTGGCCCGGCCCCACGGTCCCGGTGCCCAGGGTCGTGCGATCCGGCGTGGCCAGTTCGGCGCCCACCTCGAACAGTTCGTGCTGAATGCGCGCGAGGTGCTTGTCCAGTTCCTCGGGCAGTGGCCGGGATCGGACCGCACCGAGTTGGGCGTTGAGTTCGTCGACCGTGCCGCAGACTTCCAGGCGCGGCGCGTCTTTGCCGACGCGCGTCCCGCCGATCAGTCCGGTCTCGCCCGCATCACCCGTTCGCGTGTAGATCCGCATCGTGGCGTCCTCTTGCTCGGTTATCCCCTGCCAAGAAGTATAGAAGGCCCGAGCCCGCCGGGCCAGCCAGACGGTGGACAGACGGCGGAAAATCGCCGATAATCGTCAAAACGGTGGGGGGATGTCCTTCTTGCCAGTGTGGTCGGAGCCGGTCGACAGGAGCGATTTCGTGGGAAAGAGCCAAGAGAAGATTCGTCGTATGCGAGATGCCCTGTCCCACCGCCAGGGCGACCGGGTGCCCGTCGGAGAGTTCTTCTGGACGGGGTTTCTCAAGCAATACCGCCAGACCATGGGCGATGATTTCGACCCATATCGGCACTTCGACCTCGACTATATCGTCATCACCCCCAACATGGACCCGAAGATTCAGCCCTTCGAGATCCTCGTGGACGACGGCAAAGACATCGTCGTGAAGACCGGTTTCGGGGCGACCATCCGCCGAGCCGGCGAGGCGCCGATGCCACGCTACGAGACGTTCTCGGTTGATCGGCCCGAGGAGATGGCCGAGTTCGAGTTCGACCCGGCCGACGACCCGCGGCGGTTTGCCGAGGGGGGCGACGACCAGATCAACTGCGTCGGCGACGCCCTGGCTCGCGACTTGCCGCCGTGGGAAGATCGCGTCGGCGCATACACCGACGATTTCGCCGTGTTCGGCTCGGTTTGCGAACCCTACGAGTATCTCTGGCGGATCATCGGTTCGGAAAACTCGCTCTACTGGCTCGGCACCGACCGCGAGGTGCTCACGCAGTTCGTCGACCAACTCGGGCAATATCTGCTCGACTTCACCCGGGCGCAGATCGAAGCCGGCCGGGGGCGCCTTTGCGGGATGTACATCTGGGGCGACGTCGCGTATGTGAAGGGGATGCTCTTCGGCGCGCCCCGCTGGCGCGAGATGTTCAAGCCGCACGTCAAGGCGCTGATCGACCTCTGCCACGAGCACGACTTGATGACCATCTACCACGGTTGCGGCAACGCGCTGGACATCTTCGACGACATGGTCGAGATCGGTCTGGACGCCTACAACCCGCTGGAGGCCAAGGCCGGGCTCGACGCCGTCGAGTTGAAGAAAGACTACGCCGGCAAGCTGGCCTTCGTCGGCAATCTCGACGTTCGCGTGCTCGAGTCGGGCGACCCCGAGGCCATCCGCAACGAGGTCCGCTACAAGCTCCAAGCCGCCCGCGGCGGCGGCTGGGTCTGCCAATCCGACCACTCGATAACCAGTAGCGTAAAGCCGGAGAGCTACGAATTGGCGATCCGTACGTTGCGCGAGTTGGGAGGTTATCCGTTGGAAGTTTGAGCGCAAAAAATAACCCCGCCGGGGCCTTTCGGCAAGTCCAGCGGGGAGTAAATGCGGTCAAACTCTACCTCACAGTATCGCCGAAAATGGCGATGGCGGCAAGCCCGTGATGCGGCCGCGCTGCAAATTCACGCTGAAGTTGCAGCGAAGCCCCTCTTTTCTTCTAGGGACGGTTTGAAGTCTGCACCTTCTTGATATGGAATCCGAGCTTGATGATTCCTGTGTTTCCCCTGTGATGGCCCATCTGCACGCCTACTCGATAATAGCCGCCAACCCAATCGAGTTCCCATTTGCCCAAATTCCACCACTCCGTTTTCCAGTTATCGCTTGGAACCGAATACGACTTGCCTTGATTGGTCGTGTAGCGAAAACCGCTGCCGTTAACATCACCAATAGACCGAATGATGCAGTAGGCGTAAACGCGACGTTTGTAATCATACCATCCAGCAACCAGCTTTCGTGTTGAAGTGATTTTGCTGTACGAGAAATCACCCGTATTGGCGTAGGTTACGTTCTTTTGCTCGTAAACCTTTGCGGCGTCAAGAAATGCTCTCTTGATATTCTCCGAACTATAGGGCCCCGACACTTCGATGATGATCAACCGTATTTGATCGCCCGAGTCTAACTTATATAGCCCGTTTGTCTTGTGCCAGTATTTCCATTGAGCAAAACCGGGGGTCCCCAAGAGTAGGAATGTTAAACCCAAGAGAATAGCACAAATCCTTGTCTTGATCATCGTAAACCTCTCACGTTTGGGGAGAAGACGGGGATATTTCCATCGCTCCCACGCTTCGCGCGGGAACGCCGGGGTTCGACGCCTTTCGTCGTCACGAGGATCACTCCGGACACAAGTGCCCGGGCGAAACGGAATCTCTATCGCGGGGTTGGCCGGTACCAAAAAGACTGCCAGTAGGCTTCGTCGGTTGCGTAGACGTTGATCGGGCTCGCCGTGGTGTCGAGATCGAGCGGAAGAATGCCGTAGCGCCGCATTTCGCGGACGTATTGCGAACTGGGGTTCTCCGGGGTGCCGCCGTCCATGATGGCGTAGGTGCCGTTGGCCACGGCTCCCGAGTCGATCCAAAGACGCAGGGTCGTCGCTTCGGTCGGCGAGACGCGCACCTTGTAGTGGCTGCCGTCGACCCGGGTCATCAGTTTACTGGCCGAGCTGCCGATGGTTCGCGGAGAGCGGTTCCCGTGAGCGTTGCGCCCGTCGACCACCTCGCCCAGTTGCCGGACCAAGGTCACGTAAGACGTGAGCACGCGTCCCGACCCGTGCGAGGGCACGCCGCGGTTGCCGTCGAGCCGGATGCCGCCGTCGGGATCGTCGGGGCCGTGACACTCGACGCAATGCCGGTCGAGGATCGGTTGCACGTGGCGGCGGAAATCGACGATCGGCCCAATGCCCGGGATCGGTTCGATCCGGCTCGGTCCGCGCTCGAGGGCCAACAGCGTGTTGCGGCCCGGGTTGGCGGGTGAGACGGTCCGCGGTTCGTGACAGCCGACACAACTGGTCACCTCGCCCGGCTGCACGGTAACAAAACTCTGCATCTTCTTGATCGACAGATCGTTCTCGTCCAACGAAACGAAGAACACACTCCGCATGGCCGGCACCTCGAAATGGGCCGATCCGTCAGGTTCCACGGGCACGGTTCCCAAGATCCGAGCGATAGTAAAGGGCCCCCAGAGACTAATGCCGTCGAAGCCGGGGCTATTGTGAAACGGGGCGGGAAGCTGCTCCAGCACGAGCAGTTTCTTCACGTCGCCCGGCTCCACGCCCACCGTGTTGCGACCCCGGTTCACGTCGGCGAGAATCAACCACCCGGTCGTCGCCGTCGGATCGCGCCGCGTGCCGATAATTCGCTCGCGCTGTCGTGGCCGAAGCGGCACCGGCTCGTGCAACATCATCTCCGCTCGCGGATGGGCAAGTGAGTACAAGACGCGCGTCTTACCCTGGTCGTCCATCAGGTGGAGTTCCCTCTCTCGGACGACCAGGAAGGCAGTGCTCGAAAGCGGGCACGGATCGCGCCATGCGCCATCGGGGTGAATGCGCCGGGCCGATGATTGATCGTCCGGACCGCGGCGGGGATCGATGACCGTGACGAACCCCTGATGCTCGCGCCGTCCGTGGCCGGGTGAGAAACTCGCCAGGACCTCGCGCGTGCCGGGGATCGGCTTGGCGTCGAGCATGGCCACCGCGCCGGGTACGTTGTTGTACGTCACGGCATTGCCCTTCTGGCTGGCCAGATTGTACGGCATGCCCATCGGGTGCATGTTGCCGAAGTACGTCATCTGGCCCGTGCCGTCCGGGTTGATCGTCCAGAGATGATGGTAGCAAAGCTGGCTCCGGTCGTTGTACTCCCAGCGAGTGTAAAGCAAGCGCCCGTCGGGCAGCACCGAGGGCGTGTTCTCGGTGACCGCGTTGCTGCTGAGCATGCGAACGTTGCCGCCGTCGGCCTCACACCGATAGAGAATGGCCACGGGCACCTTCCAACAGGCCACCCAGCGATTGCATCGCGACGAACAGAAGACCAGATCGCCGTCGGGCAGGTACGTCGGCTCGATATCGTCAAACGGCCCGTCGGTCAGTTGGCGTAAGCCGGTGCCGTCGACGTTGATCTCGAACAGATGATAATGCTCCGTGCCGCCTTTTCGATAGGAGAAGAGGATCTTCTCCCCGTCGTAATGCACTTGCGGATCGCGAACGCCGCCGGTCGGATCGTCCAGCAGAACGGTCGTCTGGCCGGTTCGCAAATTCAAGCGGCACAACTGCCCGCCGTCGACGTACGCCTTCTGCGTCGGATCGTGGCAATAGTAGCCGAAATTGGCGTAATAATGCCCATCCGGCCCGTAGGGGCGAGTGGCGAAGATGATCTCCTCGACGTCGGGGGGCAGGGGCGGTATGCTAGGTTCTTGGGCACGGGCCCGTGTTGAAGTCAGCACCATGACCGCGAGAAGGAACCATGGGGTAGATATCGATCGGTTCATTTGCGTCGGGCCTCCACGATGCGAGAAAAGACCTTATCCCCACCGGCCTTGTGCCGGTGGTTTATTGGTTTGACAACTACTCGCCAATGGTCCACTCCATGCCCGGTCCTCGCCGCCGCCGTAGGCGGCGGCGAGGACCGGGCAAAACACGGAGGAACTGGGCGGGCCGTGGTAGTTTCCAAACCAGCAAGCCACCGGCACAAGGCCGGTGGGGAAGAAGGCTGTCCAACCAAGGAGGATACCGACATGAAGCGTCCGTTGCAATCCATTCTCGCTCTTATCATCATCCTGACCACCGCCGACGTGACCACGTTGGGCGAGCAGCCCCTCGCAGCCCGTCCCGATCACGTCAAGGTGGCGGCGGTGCAGATCCGTGGGTACGACAAGACCGACGTGCCCCGGCCCGGATACGATCCGAGCGAGGCGATGGTGCCGTACATCGATCGGGCCGGGCGCGATGGGGCCGAGTTGGTCGTGTTTCCCGAGTACGTCTTGGGCCGAATTGCCGTGCCGGGGCCCGAGACAAGGCGGATCGCCAAAGCGGCCGAGGCCAACAGGATTTACGTGATCGTCGGATGTTGGGAGGTTTTCGCGGACGGATCGTTTGCCAATGCGGCCTTGCTCTTCGATCGAGCGGGCAAGATCGTCGGCAAGTACTACAAGACCCACGCGGCGGTCGACCATTACCAGGGCGATCCCCCGTGGTCCCGACCGCCCGGCGGCAAAGACGTCGAGTGGTTTATCCGAAACGATCCCGAGTGGGTGATGAAGAAGGGCGACGATTTGCCGGTCTTCGAGCTCGATTTCGGCCGCGTCGGGATCCTCACTTGCTACGACGGTTGGTTTCCCGAGAGCTTTCGCGTGCTTTCGCTGCGAGGGGCCGAGATGGTCGTCTGGATCAACGGCCGCGGGGGAGTGGTCGAGGATTTCATCGTGCGATCGGCCACGTTTCGCAACCACGTGGCGGTCGTTGCCACCAATCAGGCGTACGGCGCCGGAACGATGATCGCCGACCGGCCGGCCCGGATTCTTGCCCATTGCCCCGAAAAGAAAGAAGCCTACATCACGGCCACGATCGATCTGGCCGGATTACGCAGAGCGAGAGCGACCAGCCGCAATTTTCGACAGCGCCGGCCCGAGTTGTACGGGGAAATTGTCGAGCCAGTTGAGGGGGCGGCGGGTGGTGATGGAGAGGGTAGGCGGGCACGTTACCGGTGAGGATGGCTATTCGTCGATGCTCAAACCCAGCTTCTTTGCTTCCCTCCTGGCATGTGCTATCCATTCGGGAGCATCATCTAAACGGATGTTTCCCGGGTGGTCAATCTCATGGCCAATCCGAGAATACTGAGCGATCTTGGCATCTATGTCTGGGGTACTGGAATCGGCTTCCTTGCCCCACTTGCGAGTTCGAAACTCGTAAGCGTAGATGGCTTTTCCCATGTAGTCGTGTACCTTGACCAGCCGCTGAACCGAACGACTCTGGGCGTCTGCGCCGACAAGGTAAGCCCGCTTGGCCCGCCCCTTTAGATTTCCAGTCGCCACCATTTCTCCTGGAGGCAGTGGAACATTCGGGGATGGATTTGGAACAGGGGAACCATTGTCTTCACCTGGTGGTTGACACAACCTCTCCAGCAGTTCGACCCTGTATTCCAGTTCCTTCAGCCGATCCTGGTCCAGTTCAAGCCGATTCTCTACCTGATCAACATCAGATTCCAGCCCGCCCTGCCCCTTCTTGCGTGCCAACCGTTCAGCACGAAGCTTCGCACGAAGCTTCATCCAAACGGGCAGGACAGCCGCGAGCGTGGTCGCCATCGCTGCAATAATGGCGGTCACGATAGGCACCACGAGGTCAGGACGGGCGAATAGCGTCATATCTTGCATGCCTTCCGACTAGCTTCAAATTCTGCCGCCGGCCGCAACTGTTGGGGCTTGGGTGTCAGGGTGATGACGGGGCTACTTCCGCTTCCGCCGTCGCCATGCGATGGCAAGGCCGACGAGGCCCATGCTGATGAGGCCGACGATGGTGGAGGGTTCGGGAATGGGTTCGCTACTTGCGACTCGAAACCCTATGTTAGACTCGAACGTCGGGTCGTAGCCGCGGCCGTAGGAGGCGAGCAAACCGTCGAGGCCGTCGCCCCAACTGCCGCCACGCACACCACGACCCTGCCTCCCGCCGTCGGCAGATTCGTTCCATTCCCACACATTGCCGCCCTGGTCGAACGTGCCATAGGGGCTGTCCGACAGGCCGAAATGGCCGACCGGTGTTGACCAATACGGACTACCGACCGTGAAATTGCCGTCGCTGTCGCCGTAGTTGGCCGTATTGCCTGTATCACCACCGGGGTTTCCGTTGTTGGGCACGGCGTCTGTTCCCATCGGGTAATTGTAGTAAACCGAATCGACACCGTCGTAGTAGGCCGCCTTGTACCACTCATTGGCCGTGGGAAGGAACCACCTGGCATCATTCTGGCGAGTGATGGCCATCAGGGCCGACTGGCTCGTCGCGCCGTTGAGCTCGTACGCCCCGTCCTCCGTGGTATTGTTGTCCTGAGCCCCGGTCGGCTGGCCATTGTGTAACCAGTTAGCAAATCGCGCCGCGTCGCCCCAGGAGACAAAGTTCACCGGCCGGTTGGCACGGTCGGCAGCCACACTGTAGACGTAGCTGCCCGAGGAGACGCTCCGCTGTATGTTGCAGCCCTGATTGAACGCGGACATCTGTGTATTGTATAGCCCGTAGGTATCGTTCTCGGCCGCCACGGCGTTAAGAAACGCCGTGTACTCAGCCGCTGTGACCTCGTACATGCCGATGTTGTAGGCGTGGTCCACCACACCGGCGCCGGTGTCGTCAGCAGCGTTGCCGGGGTTGCCGACCAGCACGGTGTCGATGCTGAGGACATCGGCTAGTGCGGTCGCCTCCGACAAGGTCAGCACTACCATTCCCACCAACCACTTGCGAATTGCCATCACATTACCCCCGGTATCAGGAACCACGTCTTGCCCACGCTACAACCGCCTCTCTATCCAGCGTCCATCATGCGCCCCGTCAGCCCGGTGTGCAAGTCTTCTCGGAAAAGTGGCAGAGAAAGCGGCGAAGGGCGGTGATGCCGAGGAGTGATTGCGCCGGACGCACGGGGTGCAACCCGGGGGGTGGTTGGGGTGCGATTGGTCAATCCAGCCAATCGCGATTGCGTAGCCGCGCCGGGGCGTATTCTTCGGTGACGTAGCTGATGTCGCGGCTGATCAGGGCTTCGACTTCGAGCTTGAAGCCGTTGTCGAGCATCTTCTTGATCTCTTTCTGCCACGGCTTTTTCTTCGCGAACCAGGGGTAGGCGGCGATTTGGGACGCCCGTTTGCGGTCGGTGGCGCTGAGGTCGATCGTGACGCTGTCCGACAGGCCGCAACGATCGAAGTCGAGCGAGCGCAGCCCGATGAATTTTGCGTCGGGGATCGCCATCCGCTGCGACTCGAAGGCCAGATTGATCGAACCCTGCTTGATGACACTATAGATGTAATACCCCCAAGGGTCGTTATCCAGCAGGCAATAGACGGGCAGGTTCAACTCGCTGTGCAGCCGGTGCAACAGTCGCCGCACGCCGCGCGGGGGTTGGCCGCCGCCGTGGGTGAGGATGCACTTGTGCGTGCGCCAGAACTTGTCCTCGTTGAACCGCTGCCAGACGGTATCTTTTTCGACGTGCAGGACAAACTTGGCCGAGCACTTTTTGAACTTGATCACGTCAGGCTCGACGATCGACGGGATGCCGTATCCGCCGGAGCCCATCCGCGCGCAGTCGATTTCGTCGCCCCGATCGGTGAGCACGACCTCGCCCACCATGTCGCCCTTCTTTTGGGCGTACAGATGCAACTCCTCGCGGAGGCTACCCAAGAGCACCTCGACGTCTTCGATCACCGGGTCGCATTCCGACTGCTCGCCGAACGTTTCTTCCTTGGCGCCCTCGATGGTATGCTTCAACAGGTAGTAGAGACCCCGGATGCTGGTCGTTTTGTTCTGCTCGATCAACTGTTGCGAACCGCTGGCCACGAGCATCGTCTGCATGAAGCTCTTGGCCTGGGAGAGGTTGAAGAGCTGGCGGCGGTTGGTGTTCTTGCCCATCTCGATGAACCGCTTACGACTATTGTAGCGGACATTGGAGAGCGATCGGGCGGGGATATCCACATGCGGATCGCGCCGCTTGTCGGCGGCGGTCACGACGCTATCGGCCAGCGCGGTCAACTGGCCGAGCGTTCGTGTGTCTTTGGGGCTGGGTTTCACTTTTTTCGCCGCGGCCGGTTTTTTCGGGGCGACCTTCTTCTTGGGCATCGTATGGTTCTCGATCTATCCTACGGAAAACGCCGGGCACAAGTGCCGGGGCTAAACGGCTAAAATAGTTCGCCCTGGCGTGGTTCTTCTTCCCCGTTTCCTTCCGCGACGCGGCTGGCCAATTCCGCGGCCGCTTCGGCCGGATCGACGATTAGCACGTTGGCGCCCAGGTCGAGTTTCTTCTCTTCGACGGGGCGGCCGCGATCGTCGAGCTTGACGTCGGCCTCGGCGGTTCGCTTCTGCGCCACGGCCAGGAGTTGCTCGTAAAGTTTGTCGCGATCGGTTCCGTTGATACGATGCACGGCGCCGGCCACTTCGCCCAGGTAGCGGAGGAACAGGTTCCGCCGCTGGCCTTCGTGTTTCACTTTCCGCCGCCGTCGCAGATACATCCCCAGCTTGCGGCCGACCGATTGCAGGGCCAGCCGCAACTCCTTCCGGATCTCTGGATACGAGGCGACCGCCTCTTTCGATTCGCTGGTAAACGGGACCCAAACGCTGGCCATGTGGACCATTAGCGTGACCGGACCGCCGGGCAACGAACCGCGCGATTGGCTCAGGCCGTAGGACCGCCAGTTGGTGCTGGTCACCGTCTGCGTGATCGCACACCCGCCGGCCTGAAACTGCAGCGGCACGCGATTGGCGTAGCGCATGACGTTCATCGACTGGCCGTCGTGCAGGTTGACGCTGCGCATCGCTTCGTGCAGTTGGTCGATCTGCTTTGCCTTGAGCTTGCCCGGCGAAGTACGCGTCTTGAGCTTGGATTCCTTGATGATTTTGTCGGCCGCGTCGGTTCCCACGCCGTCGAACGTATTGGCCAGGAACTGGCGGAGCGTTCGGGCATCGCTCTGGTCGATCAGTTCGCTCAGCAGATCGCGCGACACGCGGGTTGCGGTCGACGCACCGCCGTAAGCCAGCCCGACTTCGATCTGGAAGGGGTTCCCCCGGTAGACGGCCGGCGGCCGCGTGGCGGCGGCGAAGAACTCACCCGGCACCATCTGGTGCAATCCCTTGAGGATCAACTCCTCGCCGATGGGCGAGATGCAATCGGTGGCCGGGGCCTTGATCTTCGTCTTCTGGATCGACTTATACAGTTCGTCGACCTCGTTGCGGCCGATCTTGGCGGTTCGCGCACGGGTGCTTACCTTGGCCCCTTCGCAGATACGCCGCGCCACGGCCGGGCTGACCCGCGAGAACGCCTTCATCAGAAACTGCGTGACCGTCGGCTCGGGCGTATCCTTGAGCATGGCGACCAGCATACCCAACTCGACGCCGTAGGGGTGCGGCTTGATCTCCTTGGGTTCCGGCGGCAAAACGTCGGCGACGCTCTGATAGGTTCGATCACTGCCGTCGGGATCGACGTAATGGAGCGTCACGTGGGGGTTGGCGATGGCCGTCTGACGGAGGTATTCGTCGACACTGCCGCGGCCGCGCTGGTAGCGGGCTTCCAGTTCGATGGTCACCCGGGTGCCGTGGTTGGAATCGATCCACTCGATACCCTGCTTTTCGATCATTGCCCGGCCGCGGTCGTTGGGCGGGATGTCGACGCCGTTGCCGCGGCCGTTGAGGATCTCCGGCCGGTTGCGCTTGGTGTCGATCTGGATCATGTAGTAATGGGCCGGCTTGCGCTTGGAGACCTTGGAGATGATCTTCACCGGCTTGCCGGTGGTCAACAGGCCGTACATGCCCGCGGCGCTGAT
>JABMRP010001347.1 GCA_013202535.1 Planctomycetota bacterium | reverse complement strand
TGGAGTGCGATGACTTGTCATCGCTTTGGATTTCAACCGGCGCTGAATGACCGATACGTGTTCAATTGGCCACGGTGTTGGAAAAAGAAAGCGGCAACAAGTTGCCGCACTCCAAAGCCGACGCCTCCCTCACTAGGGGCATTCAGCAATCGCCTGCCCCTGGTTAAGATGAGGGGTTCTACCGACAGCCTGTTTTCTCCGCATCCGTTCCGAGAAAGAAAATGTACTCACCCGCCCATCTCATCTCCAGTACGCAGGTCCCCTGCTACGCGTTTCGCTCCAACATCGACGTGGCGCGGCATGTCGCGGGGATGATCGCCAATACGGTCCGCGAGCGGAATTCGTTTGGCCAGCAGGCCGTCTTGGGGCTGGCTACCGGATCGACCCCGGTGGGCGTCTACCGCGAACTGATCCGTATGCACCGCGATGAAGGGCTCGATCTGTCGCGGGTGATGACCTTCAATCTCGACGAATACTACGGACTGGCCGCCGACCGGTTGCAGAGCTATCACCGCTGGATGAACGAGCATCTGTTCGACCATGTGAACATCCCACGGGAGAATATCCACATTCCCGACGGCACCGTGCCGCTGGAGCGGGTCGCCGAACACTGCCGGGAGTACGAGGAAGCGATTCGCCGGGCCGGGGGGATCGATCTCCAGTTGCTGGGCATCGGCCGCACGGGACACGTCGGATTCAACGAACCGTTCAGTATGCGCGGCGGGCGTACCCGGCTGGTTACCCTCGATCCGATTACCCGCAAGGACGCGTCCTCCGACTTCTTCCACGAAGAAAACGTCCCCACCCAGGCGTTGACCATGGGGCTGGGCACGATCCTCGAAGCGCGGAAGATCGTGCTGATGGCGTACGGGGAGAACAAGGCGGGGATCGTTCGCCAGGCGGCCGAAGGCCCGATGAACGATCGGGTGCCGGCCACGTTTCTGCGGGATCACCCGGACGCTTCGTTCTTGCTCGATGAAGCGGCGTCGGCCGACCTGACGGCGGTTGCCACCCCCTGGCTGTTGGGTACCGCCGAGTGGACCGACGAGTTGATCAAACGGGCCGTCCTCTGGCTCTGCGAACAGGCGGACAAAGCCCTGCTGAAACTCGACGGGGCCGACTTCCGCCAGCACGATCTGCACCAACTGCTGCGGCATCACGGCCCTTCCTCGAAGCTCGCCCATCGCGTGTTCAAATGGATGATGGATACGATCGAGTACCATCCGGCCGGCCGCGATCCGCAAAACGTCCTCGTCTTCAGCCCCCACCCGGACGACGACGTGATCAGCATGGGCGGGACGATCATCCGGCTGTTGGAAGACGAGCACGAAGTCCATATCGCCTACATGACCAGCGGCAACATCGCCGTGTTCGACCACGATGCCCAGCAGTTGGCCGACCTGCTCACCGAAGTCAACCGCCGCTTCCAGATCGACCAGGAGCGGACCCCCGAGCTCGAGTCGGGCGTCCACGAGGCGCTGGCCCGGAAGCAGCCGGGCGACCCCGACAGCCATTCCGTGCTCCAAATCAAGGAGCTGATCCGCTGGAGCGAAGCCAAGGCGGCGGCCATCGTCTGCGGCTGCAACGAAGAACACCTCCATTTCCTCAATCTGCCCTTCTATCAGACCGGCACGATCGCGAAGAAACCGGCGACGGCCGAGGACGTGCGCATCGTGCGCGAATTGATCGAGCGGGTCGGTCCGGGACAGATCTACGTGGCCGGCGATCTCTCCGACCCCCACGGAACCCACCGCGTCTGCGCCGAGGTCATCTTCCAGGCCTTGGCCGAAATCGAAGAGGCCACCGGCAACCGGCCCGCGGTGCTGCTCTATCGGGGTGCCTGGCAAGAATGGGATCTCGACGTCATCGAAATCGCCGTGCCGCTGAGCCCCGCCGACCTGAAGAAGAAGAAGACGGCCATCTTCCGGCACGAGTCGCAGAAAGACTCCGCCCTGTTTCCCGGCCCGGACGACCCGCGAGAGTTCTGGAAACGGGCCGAGGATCGCAACCGCCACACGGCCGACCTGTTCAACCGCACCGGATTGCCCGAATACTACGCCATGGAAGCGTTTGTCCGCTGGAAGGGCCAGTCGCTGTAGTGCTTCGAATCGTTTGATTCCGTACGATGGCCCTCCGAGGCCGTCGAGAACCCACGCTGTTTGTTGATAATGACGGCCTCGGAGGGCCATCGTACGAGTCAAACCGATGTTTCGCACGGTCGATACGCCAACTCAACCTCCGTTGCCGCTGCTGATCACGGGGATCGCCGGGGTGGCGGGGTTCAATGCGCTGCACTATTTCCAGGCGAAGTACCCGGGACGGGTGGTCGGACTCCGGCAGAAGGACAAGTGGAACCTAACCGGGCCGGGTATCGTCGGCTGCGATGCCGAGGATCGAGAGGCGGTCGCCCGGCTGTTCGATCGGTATGGTTTTCGTTCGGTTTTGGACTGCGCGGGCAATTGCGCGTTGAAGACCTGTGAATTGCGGCCCAAGATGGCCTGGACGGTCAACGTCGAGGGGGTGCGCAGCCTACTGGAACAGACCACGCGGCGAGGTGTCCGGCTGGTTCATCTGTCGATCGACCTGGTTTTTTCGGGCGATGGGCAGGGTGGGTACATCGAGGACGACCCGACCGACCCGGTCACCGTCTACGGCAAGACGATGGTTGCCGGCGAGGAGGCCATCGGTGAGGCCGACCCGGGGGCGTGCATCTTGCGGATTTCGCTGCCCATGGGGGTCAGTTTCAGCGGTCATGCGGGGGCCATCGACTGGATCGCCTCGCGCTTCAAGCAGTCGAAACCGGCCACGCTCTATTTCGACGAGATCCGCACGCCTACCTACACCGACTGCCTCAACGAGGTCTGCGAGGCAATGCTCGGCGGCAACACCGCGGGCGTGTTCCATGCCGGGGGGCCGCGGCTGCTGAGCCTGTACCAAATCGCCCAGATCGTCAATTGGGCCGGCGGCTACGACCCGGATCTGCTGATGGGATGCCCGCGGATCGAGGCCGGGCCCATGCCACCCCGGGCGGGCAACGTGACGATGGACTCGAGCAAACTGGCGGGAGTGCTGGGCCGCGAGCCGTTTGCCCCCTGGCCGCTGGACGAGGCATTGGTGCCCACCGACCGCCAGTGGCATCGGCAGCGCGGTCCGGGCTGGCCCGGTTCGCCGGAGTACCTGCATCGGGTCTTGTGCGTCAAGCCAAGCGGGAGCGACTGACGATTCTCCTGAAAGGGCGAAAGCCATTTTTCCAGGAAAGATGGAAGTTATTCTCGCCAGCAGCAGACAATCGGCTTGTCAAGAGAACGGCAACGACGTTAGGATAAGGAAAAGCCCACCCCAAGGCCTTCCAACCGCTCACCACGATGCAACTCGCCCGCGAAGAATACATCGAGCAGGCCTATTTTTTCCGTGCAATGCACGAACGGATGCAGCAGAGTCTTTCGACGCAGGACCTGCTGGAGTCGCTGAAGCACGAGGTCCTTTCGACCACCAAACTGCCGTTGGCCCTGGATTACATGTCCAGTGAGCTTCGCATGACCGGTCGGTTTGGCACGGCAATGGCCTGGATGAACCACTATTTCACGCCCTTTCAGACCTACGTGATCTGTGAGGCGGAGAAAGATGTGGGGCGGTTCGACTTCCGGGTCGGCCTGGAGATTCTGCAGCGCGAGGCCGAGTATCGCTCGGAAAAGGTCAGCCCGCAGGGGATTTTCCTTTACGAGTTCGAGACGCTTTGCCGAAACCGGCTGAATTACGACCACGGGCTGGATGCGATCGCGAAAGACCCGATCTTCGACCAAGACTGGAAGGAGTGGATCCGCAAGGTCCGGCAGCAGGTGGGAATCGTCGATTTTGCCGATCTCATCTACGTCCGCAGCGAATTCTACAGGAAAAAGTGTGGCGGGACGGTGGACAAGCCGATCCTCTTCGGAGAGAAAGAAGGGAAGATCGCCCTGGCCAACCGGCGGAAAGACCCGCTGTACCTTTTCTCGGCCCTGGGACGCCAACTCGGATACCCTTCGGTGCCCCGGCCGAAGCGGCCCGACGAGACACAGGAGCTAATTCCCGGAATGATGCGGCGTCTCGAACGCCTCGAACAGCGGCTGAAACTGCTGGAGGAAGAACAGCGCGGAGGGATCGACCTCACTCGATTCTACGGCCGCAAGAGCGACAATAATTCGACCGGGTGAGGCCGGTTGACGACCGATAGCCTTCTTGGGCCTGCGGCGCCAAGCGCGCAGGCGGAAAGAAGGAGGAAATGCCGAGAGTTCCTTACGACACGGCAAAGGTAGCTGCCCGCGCGCCGATCGAGCACCGCGGAGCTCTGGGTCCCCCTCGCGCCGCCGTGATGCTCGCCCGGAAAAATCGGCTCGTGCGGAAGTCTCCCAAGTGGCCGGGCGAGAAATCGGGGACACGCCGGCTCCCGATCATGGCCGGGGCAGCCGTAATTGCCGGGATCCACGCACTTTCTTGTGCGGCGGGCGCGTTTTCCAGACTTTGCCGCTGCCGCGGCGCTTGGCACCAGCGTATAATCACCATGGCACATTGGACTTGCATAGAACGGGCGAAGTCAGAGCGATGGAACCAGAGGTCATCAACGGGATTCCAGAGACGAGCGTCGAGAAGAAAATCACCGATCTGGAATCGGTCACCGTACGATTCTGCGGAGATTCGGGCGATGGGATGCAGTTGGCCGGCACCCAACTGACCAACACGTCGGCCCTGGCGGGAAACGACGTGGCCACGCTGCCCGACTATCCGGCCGAAATCCGTGCTCCGCGAGGCACGCGGGCCGGGGTGAGCGGCTTTCAGATCCATTTTGCCGCCCGGAGGATCTTCACGCCGGGGGATCGGGTCGACGCCCTGGTGGCCATGAACCCCGCCGCCCTGGTGACCAACCTGATCGATCTGGTCGACGGGGGGATCGTGGTCGTCAACAGCGACGGCTTCAACCAGCGCGAGTTGAAGCTGGCCCGGTGCGAGACCAACCCGCTGGAAGACGGCACCCTGGACAGCGTTCGGGTGTTCCAGGTGGAAATGACCAAGCTGACGCGACTTGCGGTCGACGGCTTGGGGTTGACGACGAAAGTGGCCGATCGGTGCCGAAATTTCTACGCCATGGGCTTGATCTACTGGCTCTACGACCGGTCGACCGAGCCTACCGAGCGGTATATTCTGGAGAAATTCGGGAAGCGGCCGACCGTGGCCCAGGCGAATCTTCAAGCGTTGAAGGCCGGTTACCATTACGGCGAAACGACCGAGGCGTTTGCTGCCCGGTTCGCGGTTGGCCCGGCCCCCCTTCCGCCGGGTACATACCGCAACGTCACCGGCAACCAGGCCTTGGCCTGGGGGCTGATGGCCGCCTCGCACACCAGCGGCTGTCCGCTGATCTACTGCACCTATCCCATCACGCCGGCCAGCGACATCCTCCACGAGTTGGCCATGCGGAAGAACTTCGGGGTGCGAACGATCCAGGCCGAAGACGAGATCGCCGCGATGACCGCCGCCATTGGGGCCTCCTTTGCCGGAGCGATGGCGGCCACCGGCACCAGCGGACCCGGCTTGTCGCTCAAGGCCGAGGCCTTGGGGCTGGTGCTGATGTCGGCATCGGTTGTTCGCCAAGCATCGATGCCGGTGCCCAAATCGTTGGGTGCTGCACCAACACTAACGCCGTTGCCTACAATCACGGGGGTCCACCATTCGGTGGCCGGATCGGCCGATCCGTAATGGCTCAGCAGCAGATCGGCTTGCGCGGATGGTGCGATTGCCGGTATTATGGCAATGGCCAGCACAAATCCTATTTTTCTTACATTAAGCATCGCTTTCTCCTGTCGTGTGTAGGTGATGATTATAAATTCATCCGTATTGCTCACGACCTCGCCTTCGTTCCGTGTTCTTGCTTTCTTGTGTTTTTTATGGGGACGGTGTTCCTCCCGGGTTTCAGCCCGGCCTACGGTTTGAGCCGCACAGCCGCTTCCTGGCTCAGCGGG
>JABMRP010001346.1 GCA_013202535.1 Planctomycetota bacterium | reverse complement strand
CGGAGCCAGTCCCCATTTTTCACTCCCGTGTACAGTTTGAGTAACCATGCATTCAAGGAGCTGTTCATGTTCTTAACCTTTCGTCGTTCGATCCCGATGATCATCGCGATCGTGGCCATAACCGCCCCTTGTCCCGCCAAGGAAGCACCGCGGCCCAACGTCCTAATCATTTACACCGACGATCAGGGTTCGGTCGATCTGAACTGCTACGGAGCAAAGGACCTGATCACGCCCAACCTCGACAAGCTGGCCGCCCGGGGTGTGCGGTTTACGCAGATGTACGCCCCCTCGGCCATCTGTTCGGCATCGCGGGCCGGGTTGAATACGGGGCGGATCCCGCCGCGGGCCGGGGTGCCGGGCAACGTCTCCTCGACTCGCGGCGTGCCCGGCATGCCCACGGAGGAAGTCACCATCGCCGAAATGCTCAAGGCGGCCGGTTACACGACCGGTCACGTGGGCAAGTGGCATCTGGGCTACACGCCGGAGACCATGCCGAACGGCCAGGGGTTCGACTACTCGTTTGGCCACATGGGCGGGTGTATCGACAACTACTCGCATTTCTTCTACTGGCAGGGGCCCAACCGGCACGACCTGTGGCGCAACGGCGAGGAGATTTGGGAGGACGGCCGGTTTTTTCCCGACCTGATGGCCGAGGAATGTATCGAGTTCATCGAAAAGAACAAGAGCCAGCCGTTCTTTCTCTATTGGGCGATCAACGTGCCGCACTATCCGTTGCAGGGGACCGAAAAGTGGCGCAAGGCGTACCGCGACATGCCCGCCCCGCGGAACATGTACGCGGCGTTTGTGTCGACGATGGACGAGCGGATCGGCTGGGTGCTGGATAAGCTCGACGAACTGGAACTGAGCGACCAGACGCTGGTCATCTTCCAGTCGGACCACGGCCACTCGACCGAGGATCGCACCTTCGGCGGCGGCGGCAGCGCGGGCCCGTATCGCGGGGCCAAGGGCTGTTTGTTCGAGGGCGGGTTGCGCATCCCGTCGATCGTATCGTTGCCCGGTGTGATCCCCCAAGGTGAAGTCCGCGGGCAGTTGGCCGTCGGCTGCGATTGGATGCCCACGATCGGCCAGTTCTGCCGTGTTTCACTGCCCAAGCGTAAGCTCGACGGGAAGAGCCTCCACGGCGTGATCCTCTCGCCGGAGGCCCCCTCGCCGCATGAGCAGTTCTACTGGCAACTCGGTCGCGGCGGCGGCGCCCAATGGGTCGTTCGCCAGGGCGACTGGAAACTGTTGGGCAACCCCCGCGACAACAGCGGGCCCCGAGTCGGCGGGAAACCAGCCAACCTGGGCCCCGACGACAAGCTCTTCCTGGTCAACCTGGCCGAAGACATCGGCGAAACGACGAACCTGGCCAAGGAACAGCCCGAGGTGCTGCGGCGGCTGAAGAAGATCCGCGACCAGTACGCGCAGGAAATCGACGGGTAGATGTCGGGGGGCGAAGAAGATTCGCCCCCCGAGTAGTCTCCGCCGCGAGCTGCGACGCTGGTCTATCGGTGCCAGGGGGGAGCAAAGAAACTGATCGCTTCTTCAAACGTCGGTTTGCGGCGGAAATCGGCCGGGTCGTAGTCGGGACGCCCGGGATCTGGATTGACCCAATTCGGATGATGCCGGCCGTAGTAGCTGCCGTAGAATTGATAGTTCGTATCGACCCAGCGGCTCAGCACCATCAATTCCGCCGACGTGAGCATCTTGCAATGGTCGTCCTTGGCGTTCTTCGGATGATCCGCTTGGGTCAAGAGGTCGATCATCGGGCTCTTGAAACAGCCCAGATTCTTCGGGGTCAGAAACGCGCCGTTATAATTGCCCTGATCGCCTCGGCGGAACGAGGTGAATTCGGGGATGATCGGGCCGGCCAATTCCTTCCGGGCAAGCTCTTCGTACGAGGTGTTGTAGTAGGTGGTGATTTCCCCGGTCAGCCGCAAGCCGCCCGCGGGCTCTTTGGGGCCGTGACACGAGACGCATTTGGCGTCGAACATCGGTTGAATATCCGTCGGGTAGTGGATGGCCTGTCCGGCAAGGCCGTCTCCGCCGTTGGCGACAAGATCACACGGTTGCGGTTGGAGTTTGCTCGGCGCGCGGGTCAAGGCCAGCGGCGTCGCCGAAGCGGCCGGCGATGCGGTGCGGTTGGCCTGTCCATGACAACCGGTACACGACCGAACCTCTCCGGGCCCGTAATTCACGTAGGTTCTTTCTCGCTGGAGTTCCCTGAAATTCTCGTCCAGCGCCTGGAAGAAGATGGCCCGATTGGCGGGCACGAGGAAGTGGGCCGAGCCGTCTTTTT
>JABMRP010001345.1 GCA_013202535.1 Planctomycetota bacterium | reverse complement strand
TCGCATGGCCGGCCGCATGTAATCGCTGAAGACGAAAAACGTCGCGGCGTACGACCGCAACCCACAGAGGGCCATGCCGTTGGTGATCGAGCCCATGGCATGCTCGCGGATGCCGAAATGGAAGTTGCGGCCCTCGGGACTCTCGGCCTGAAACTCACCCGCTCCGTCGCACGAGAGATGCGTCTTGTTCGACGGAGCCAGATCGGCCGATCCGCCCAGCATCCAAGGCACCCGCGCGGCCACCTGGTTGAGCACTTTGCCGGATGAATTGCGGCTGGCGATCCCTTTGGCATCGGCCGGAAATTCTTCGATCCCGGCGTCCCAATCCTCGGGCAGTTCGCCCCGTTCCATACGGTCGAACTGGGCGGCCAGTTCCGGATGCGTCTCGGCGTACTCGTTGAACTTGGTCTCCCACGTCTGGCGCATCTTCGGGCCGTGGGTGCCGATGCCCTGGGCAAAATGCTCGTAGACTTCCGGTGGCACGCGAAACTTCTCGTCTTCCGGCCATCCGTAAGCCGCCTTGGTCAGCTTGATTTCTTCCTCGCCCAGCGGCGCGCCGTGGGCGTCGTGGGTGCCGGCCATGTTGGGTGCCCCGTAGCCGATCACGCTGCGAACGATGATCAGCGTCGGCTTGTCGTCGGTTCGCCGAAACATCTGAAAGCCGGCCTTGAGTGCCTCCAGATCGTTGACGTCCTCGATCGACAGCACGTTCCAGCCGTAGCCGACGAACCGGGTGGCCACGTCTTCGCTGAAAGCCAGCGACGTCTTGCCCTCAATCGTGATCCCGTTGTCGTCGTAGATCCAGCAGAGGTTTGCCAGCTTCAAATGACCGGCCAGCGAGGCGGCCTCGGCGCTGACGCCTTCCATCAGGTCGCCGTCGCCACACACCGCGTAGGTATCGAACCCGAACAGATCGAACCCCGGGCGGTTGTATCGGGCGGCCATCCAACGGGCGGCAATCGCCATCCCCACGCTATTGGCCACGCCTTGGCCCAAGGGTCCGGTGGTTGTTTCGACGCCGGCCGTGTGACCGAACTCGGGATGACCCGGGCAGCGGCTCTCCAACTGCCGAAAACGGCGAATCTCGTCCAGCGAAACGGCCGGTTCGTCGCTCGGCCCGCCACATGGGTAGGGCTGCTTCACGCCGATCAGGTGGAGGATCGAATAGAGCAACATTGAGGCATGCCCGCAGGAAAGCACGAACCGATCGCGGGCCGGCCAGCTCGGAACGTCCGGATCGTAGCGAAGCACCTCGGAGAAAAGCGTATAGGCGATGGGCGCCAGGGCCATCGGCGTGCCCGGATGCCCGCTATTGGCCTGCTGGACCGCGTCCATCGAGAGGGTACGAATCGTGTTGATCGCCGTCAGGGCAATGTCGTTGGTCGAATCAGCCATTTCTCTCCCGTCGCTTCCAATCCGGAGGACGCACGCACCCCTCGGATGGGTGAAATTCGTGCGCATTAAACCCAACAGTGTAAGGGTTTGCGAGCTATTCGTCAATCAGCGGTCGGCGTGGCCACTGTGCCGCGCTGGGGTATCATTCACACCCGCCGTCGCCCAGCGCCTGATCGAGCAGGGCGAGTTCTTTTTCGATGTTGCGCATCGCCAGGGCCTCGAACTTGTCGCGAAAGTACTCGCTGCGGTAGATGAACCCTTTGGCAACGAGCTTCAGGAGAAAGGCCTTGCGCTGGGTCAGAAACTCCTCTTCGCCGCACAGCCCGGAGAATTCCAGGTCGATACATTGGGCCACTTCCGCCCGAACGGGGTCGGGCCAGGCGAAACTACCCAGATCGAGATCCATGATCCGGTCGAATTGGGGGTCGGTGTTCGCTTCGAGATGGTCGGCGGTGACGATGATCGCGGCCGATACCTGGTCCAACGGCCGGTCGGGAAGATGGGGCGCCAGTACCGTTTCCATATAGACGGCACTCTCGATTTCGTTCTTTTTCGCCGCGGCGCCGGGATCATAAACGGCATCGTGGAACCAGAGGGCCAACTGCTCCCACCACTGGAGCGTCTGGGCGTTCTTTTCGGCCCATTGAAAAATCGAGAGGATGTGGACCGGGGTGTGGTAGTGGAGGATACCGCTACTCATCGCTTCGGCAAGCTGCCGGGCAATTTGCCCCGCCGGTTCCACCGCCAAGTCACGAAG
>JABMRP010001344.1 GCA_013202535.1 Planctomycetota bacterium | reverse complement strand
ATGTACCACAAGCCGATTACGCTTTGCATCAACCAGACCCAGGGCGACAGCTTTTCGACGCTCTGTTGACGGGGATATTGGCCAGTGACCGAAGTTACGCCCCACCGCCGCCGTTAGTGCTGAACATCTTCAGCGTGGCGTCGATGGCCGACTTTTCGACCAGCGCGACGACCGTATCGCCGGGGCAAAGCCGGTCGTCGGCGCCGGGTACGCGGACGAAGTTTTCGTGAATCACGGCGCCGATGAGACACTGCGGCGGAAGCGACAAACCGGCCAGCACGTGCTCCGTCGCCGGTGCGCCCGGCAAGACTTCGATTTCGAGAATCTCGATGGTCGCCCCGGACGAGAGCGGCGCGCGGGAGATCAGCGCGCCGGAGTTGAGGAACCCGAGCACCTGCTGGGCGACGACTTTTCGCGGGCTGACCGTGTGGTCGATCCCCAGCTTCTCCATGACGTTGGCGTAATCGGGGCGGCTGATGATCGACGCGGTCCGCCCGGCGCCGAGTTCCTTGGCCTCGACGCAGGCCATGATGTTGTTCTCGTCGTCGCCGGCACAGGCGACGAAGACGTCGGCGCTGCCGACCCGTTCCTCTTCGAGGTTTGCCCGGCGCCGCGAGTCGCTGTGGACCACGGTGGTGTGCTTCAAATGGGTGGCGAGAAACTCGCACCGCTGTCGGTCGCGTTCCATCAGCACCACGGCGAAGCGCCGACCTTCCAGCGCCCGGGCCAGATGGTAGCCGGTTTCACCCCCGCCGCCGATCACCACGCCCTGCTTGGCGGGCGACCCGCTACCGAACCGCTCCTTGACGTCGTCGATGTCTTCCCGCGTGCCGATCAGCGTGAGCCGGTCGCCGGCCACCACGCGATCCTCGGCCGTGGCGATCGACATCGCATCTTCATGGCAGATCGACCCGACGCGCACGCCCGGGGGCAACTGCATGTCCTTCAGCGGCAGGTCGAGGACCGGCGCCTTTTCCTCGACGGCAACCTCCTGCATTTCCAATTCACCCCGGGCGAAATTCTCCACGGCGATCGAGCCGGGGTTGCGGATACCGCGCGCCAATTCCATGGCCGAGAGATGTTCGAGGCTCATCAGCCGGTCGATCTGGAAATGACGCTGGTAGTCGAACGTGCTGAGATCGCGGAAGACGGGGGCGTAGACGCGGGCGACCGACCGGCGGGCACCCATCGCCTTGGCCATGCTGGCGGCGATCATGTTCACTTCGTCGGAGCCGGTCACCGCCAGGCACAGATCGGCGCCGAGGATTCCCGTCTGAAAGAGGACGCTCGATTGGGCGGCCGATCCGGTGATCGCGCGAACGTCCAACTCGTCGTTGGCCCGGCGGATGACCTCCGGATCGTGATCCACGACGGCCACGCTGTGCCCGTGGTGACACAATTCGTCGGCAATCGATGTGCCGACCGTGCCGGCGCCCAGGATGACTACTTGCATTGTAGCGTTCTCACAGCCACCAGGACTCAATCATCTTAATGACGAGAAGCACCACGGCCAAGAATCCGACGATCCAGGTCGCGCAGCCCAAGGCATGCCGAAGAATCGGGCGCATCGCTTCGTGCCGGGTCGCCGCATAGACCAAACTGACCGCGACGACCAGCGGAAACGAAAACCATAAGTAGTTGATTCGGGCCGCCGATTCGCCGGCTGCCAGCAGAAGGCTGTTCATGGGCGTTGCTTTTGATCGGGGGTATCTTGGGACAACTCGGGCGAATCTTTTCCTTTTTCGGTTTTCTTCGGATCTTCTTGCTCGCCGTCGTCCTCTTCCCGGACGGAAAGAACCGGGCCGGCACACGCGTCGTAGATGGCCAGTATGTTGATCAGGCCGGCAATCATCGTGTAGACGGTTCCCAACTCGAAGTAACGATCGAGCTTACTGTGCAGTTCGTTCAGGGTCGGCCGGTTGTGGAGGCTTTGGGACTCGCTGAAGGAGGGCGGTGCCATGAACCCGCCCCAGATCGCCGCCTTGCCGCTTCGTATTCTCATGGCCTGGACCAGCGCCGGCATGGCCGGCAGTCCGGCGCCAATCTGACAGAAATAGGGGAGCCGGACATTGCCGCGCTCCAGCGACGCGTACACCACGCGTCCCCAGCCGACGTCGGAATTCCCACCCAAGACGACCCCGTAGGAAAACGTCCCGAGAATGCAGACGAAGAACAGCAAGCCCTTGGCGATCCGTCCTTGGTAGAAGTGGCCCAGGCCGGGAATCAGCCAGGCCAAGAAACCGGCCAAGACCGGGTCTTTCAGCGAAATCGCGTCGTCGGATTCACTCGGCTGCGATTGTCTGGTCACGGATGCTCCACCTTTCGCCCTGACGTGCCCTGTCTTCCCCCATCCCCAGCGGCCCGCCGACCATGGGCCGACCGCCTCGAACAGGAAAGCCGCCGGGCACCCCACGGCTCCACCCGCCCAACGCATGTCCCATTCTAGCCCCACCGCGCGGTTTTGCCAGGGCATTTTGGAATGCTGTAGCTCCGCTGGGGGTAAGTCACTCCCTCGCTATGCCCCTGCCTCCTAATCGCTACTCCCTAATCGCTAGTCGCTACAGTTGTTTCAGCCTCGCCAACTCGTTGTCGCGGCGGTGGTAGCCGGTTTCTTCGATGAGGGCTTCGGCGGTGGAGAGGTGCTTGGCGGCCTGGTCGCGATTGCCGGCGGCCAGTTCGACGCGGGCCAGGGCCAGATGGCAGTCGGTCTCGTGGAGCTTCATGTGTCCGGCCGGGTCACGCGTGGCGATCGCCATCGCCTCGTCGATGTCGCCCCGTGCCGCGTCTAACTCGCCCGTCAACCGGTAGACCTCCGCCCGGCCGAGAAGACCGCCGGGCAGTTCGTCCTGCTGACCAGCCTGACGGAGCGTGTCGACCGCCGTCTGGGCGTGCGAGCTAGCCCGGTCAAGGGCTTCGACGCGGCCCGACTCGGCGGCCAGAACCGCAGCCCGGGCGAGGGAGAGATGATCGAGGCCGATGCTTAGTAGACAGCCAGCCTGCATTTCCCATTTGAGCGTCTGAGCGGCCCGGTCAAGGACCTCCTCGTGGCGGCCGCGTTCCAGCAGCAACTCGCAGTACTGATAGCCCCGCACCGAGCAAAGCAGGGGGTACTGGGACTGGCCGTCATTCTGCATCGCCTCGGCCTCCTGAAACCACTCTTCGCAGTGGTCGAGCCGGCCGGCTTGGCAGATCGCGGCGGCCAGCGCCGTGCGATTGGCCAACCGCTGGAACGCCTCCGCGCTTTGGTCGGCGTACTCGGCTGACCGCTCGGCAAACGTGATCCCCTCGTCAATCCGGCCCAGCGTCAGATACAGGCCGCTCACGTTGCTGGCGGTTATCGCGGCGTTGCTCCAATCCTCTTGAGCCACCTGTGCATTGAGCGCCGCCCCCATTGGCTCGACCGCTTCGGCGAGCCGGCCCAGGGCCCGCAGGTCGAAGCCCGCCTCGCCGAGCAGGAAGGCCTTGGTCCCCTCCGAGAGCACGGCCACGGGCGTGCTCCACGGCGGGTCGAAGAAGCCCGACAGGCCGGCCAGGTCCGAGCCGAACGCCCCGAGCTTCCTCGTGCTGTAGAACTCGTCCACGCGCTGGATCCGCGACCGGTAGACCTCGTCGAGCGTCTCCTGATACCGGCCGGCGTTGCAGCCGT
>JABMRP010001343.1 GCA_013202535.1 Planctomycetota bacterium | reverse complement strand
GAGCAAACGCCCTCTCGCAAGGCGCCAAAGCCACCGCCAGCGACGAGCATAGTGCGCCGTATGTGGCTGCAAAGATCTGCGACGGCCATGCGGGTACCTGGTGGGGCGTGAGCACGCGAGTCAAAGAACCGTACGAATGTTGGGTCGAGCTGGACCTCGGCCGGAAGTGTACCGTCGATGAGACCGTCATCAACGAACCGTGGAACCGAACGGAGGAGTTCCTGCTGGAGTATCGTACCAACGAAGGTGAGGACTGGAAGATCGCCGTCAAGGGCACCACGATGGGGCCGCGCTACAAGCAGGAATTCGAGCCCGTCACCGGCCGTTACTGGCGGCTGCATACGCTCAAGGCCAACCACTATCCGTCGATCGTGGAGTGGCAACTGTTCGGCCCGGGCAGCAGCGGCGCCTGGCGGAAGTGCGGCAGCGCGGGCCCCGACGCGTTTACCGGCGGCCAAGCCCGGATCGAACTGGATATCTCGAAATTCATCACGCAGCCCGGGCAGTTTGTGTTGCGGTTGGACGACCTGGGCAAGTCGACAACCACAGTCGAGGATATTGCGGTCTTCTACGACGGCCACTCGGTCCACGAGGAAGTGCTCTCGGCCGTCAAAGAGGACGAGATTTACCTGCTCAACCGCCATGCACAGATCGTGGAAGACTCGAAGATCGTGTTGAAAGTCACGCTCAAGACACAACGGGACGATGACGCGAAAGTGGAAATCTCGATCCGACGTGGCCTGTGAGCCGTTTCGGTGGCTTAGCCAGATGTCGTGAATTCTGTCTGGATGGTACAATGCGTTGAAGATTCGTGCGGATCACGTTGGATAGATACAAGTCAGTTCTGCGTATCGTTGGGGCCATGGCGAGCCATGAATGAACAAGTCGGTGCCGCGCGCGACTGTCATTACTGCGAACGCAAGATCGCGGAAGGTCGGGAAGTCGAGCTTTGGGATGGGCACGTTTACTGTGAAGCCTGCGTCGAGTCCGTTTGTCCCGGCTTGTCAAAGTACACGCGCAGTCACTCATGTCTTGAGGAGGTCGTGCCGACGGACCCGCCTACGGCTGTCTGCCGATCACTGGTAATCTGTGCGCTGCTTTTTGCCTTGTCCTTGCTATCGCCGCATGAGGAGTGTTTGCAGATGTTCGGATGGGCCGGCTACGTCGTAATGTCGGTTGTGCTAGTTGCTCTGTTGTTCTATCTTCCGCTGTCACTCGGTGCCGCGATGCCCGTGCGCTGTTCTCTTAGTGCCGCGAGTCTTATCGTTCACTTCGGACGGGGGCCCATCAGGCTGCGAGGGGGCTGGAAAGGGAAAAACGCGTACTCGAGCAAATGGTCCGCGGTGAAATGCTGGTGCGAGAGCACGGCGATAGGACATCTTCACTCGCAATGGCCTATCGTTGTTCTGGCCGTGCCTAACGTCCGGCGGAAAGTCATTATTCTTGAAGTGCCGCAGCCTCGAATCCTCGGCCTTGAGGCTCCATGCCGTCACTGTGCCTGCGGTTGGACGCCAGAGATGCACCATCGCTGGCGCGCTCTGTTGGTACTTGGGCGAGTGCCCCAGGGAAGAACGAGTGATTCCGCCCTCGAAGAGGAAGAATCACGGATAAGTTAACCACCGCATACGGCCGGCGTTTCGGCTGATGCGCGAACCGTTACCTGACTGAGGATCGTACGGTGAGTGCAGAGCAAAAGCACACCACAACTCTCTTGACCGCCGTCTTGACACTCGCCGCCATGACCCGAGCCGCGGCCGCGCCGCCGTTCTCCGCCGCGCTTGAACGGGCCGAAGTGACGCAGGAGAAGATGGCCTCGGAGATTCCCGGGGCGCTGATCCTCGGCAACGGCGATCTCAACGGCATTCTTTGGGTTCACGGGGGGCGGTTGCGTTTCTCGATCACCAAGAACGACGCCTGCGACGGACGACTCGACACGGCCGTCGATCCCGAACTCTGCCGGATCGACGTGAAGAATCACAAGTGGACCGCGCCGCCGGGATCGGGCGCTCCGCCTTCCTGGAGCAAGCCCTATCCGTGCCCGTTGATCTGTGGCCATGTCGAGTTTTCCGATGCCGGCACCGGTGAAACGGCTCCCGCGTGGCACACGGTGCGAGGGCATGGCCGAGCTACCATCGACTACGACGAGGCGGATAAGCTGGCGATCGCCAAAATCGAGGGCAATGCCGGTGACAGCGCCGGATGGGGTTTTACTCCGAAGACTACCGCCCCGGTGAGACGGGTGACGGCGAGACTGTCCGGTAGCACCAATGCCAAGTGGTATTTTCATTTCCCCGGAACCGATGTCAACTCGGGCTGGCAGCCGGCCACCCAGGCGCCCGCCGAGGTCGCGTTCGAGATTCCCGCCGACTCGAAACTCCAGCGAATCGACCTTTATGTCTGGACCAACGACGGCCGCCCGGCCGAGATTCGCCTGCACTCGGTCGCGACCGACGAGCAACCGCAGTCGCTCGCCGGCGCCGGCACAACGACCGACTTCCAGGCCAAGCTCGATCTGGCCCGAGCTGTCGGAACCGTGACGGATACCGACGGCACAAAGGTAACCGGCCGGGTGCTGGCCGGGCGCAACGTGGCGGTCTTCGAGAGCACCACTGCGGTTTCGCTCACCCCTTGCGCCGCCGGATTCCTCCCCGCCTCGAAGCGCGGCGCTGGCGATGACATCGAGTGGATCCTGACCGAGGTTCCCGGCGACGTCGATTGGCCGGGAATGTCGTTTGCTCTGGCCCACGCAGCCGAAGGATCTCGCCATGCGGTGGCCGTCGTCACTTCGTTGGAAGCAGACAATCCGGTCGAAGCGGCAGTGACCCTGGCCAAGGAGACGCTGGCCGAGGATCCGAAGACACAGGTCGCCGCGCACGAGGCGGCTTGGGACGATTTCTGGTCCCCCTCGGGCGTCGCTCTGGACGATCCGTACCTGGAGGCGGTCTGGTATCGGAATCTCTATTTCCTCCGCTGTTTCAGCAAGCCAGGCGTACCGCCGATCGGTCTGTTCATGGGCTGCGCAACGGACGTCATGCCGTGGCATGGCGTGGCCACGACCGATTACAACTTCGAGCAGTGCTTCTGGCCCGCATTCGCGACCAACCATGCCGAACTGGCCGAACCTTACAACCGCTTCATGGTCGACTATCTGCCGCGCGGCCGGTGGTTTGCCCGGGAGACGTACGGGCTGGGCGGCGCCTTCTATCCGGTCAACCACTTCGTGCATCAGGTCAATGACCCGGCGGCTTGCAAGTCGAAGAACCGGCACATGAATTTCTACATGCCGTGGACTTACGTGCCGGGCGCCAACGGCTGGCAGGCGCAGAACGTCTGGCTCGCCTATCTCTATCATCCCGACCGGAACTACCTCGAAACCAACGCCTATCCGCTCGTTCGGGAGATGGCGATCTTCTATGCCGAGTTTCTCGAACAGTGTGAGCG
>JABMRP010001342.1 GCA_013202535.1 Planctomycetota bacterium | reverse complement strand
TACATTCGCATCGAGGACGAAGGCCTCGTGCCCACCGAAACCGAACCACACGGCGAGTATTCGCAGTTGGTCTATCCGCCGACTCGCTAGCCAAATTTCAAGTTAGCCCGGTCGCCCGCGACCGGAAAACGAGTCGGTTTCCGCCGCTTTCCCGTCGCAGGCGACGGGGCTAACACGGACGGATCTCGCCGACTTACGCCACGCATACCCCTTCGGTTTCCGTCAGGCGGCGGAACAACTCGGCCAGATGTCCCATCACGGGCCGATGCTCCGAGGAGCCAATCTTCCGGCCGTCGACTTCCACGACGGGCACGATCTCGCCCATCGTGCCCGTGCAGAATGCTTCGTCGGCCCGGTAGATCTCGGCCAGCGAGATGTCGCGGACCTGATGGGGGATGCCGTGTTGCTCACAGAGCCCCAGCACAGCCGCTCGCGTGATGCCCTCGGGACAGGCGACGCCGTGCGACGTCGAGACGACTCCCCCGGCGACGACGAACACGTGCGTGGCGTTGGTCTCGGCGACGAACCCCCGGGCGTCGAGCATCAGCGCGTCGTCGGCACCCGCGACATTGGCCTCGATCTTGGCCAGGATCGAGTTGAGCAGGTTGTTGTGATGGATCTTCGGGTCCAACACGTCGGGTGTCGGCCGCCGCAGCGAAGACGTGATCAGCCGGACGCCCCCCCGATCGTAGACCGGCGGCTTGTGCTCGGCCAGCACGATCAGCGTCGGCCCGCTTTGGTTCAGCCGCGGGTCCATGCCCGAGGTGATCTTCACGCCGCGGGTAAGTGTCAAGCGGATGTGAACGCCGTCGTGCATCTTGTTGGCGGCCAGGGTTTGCTTGATCCGTTCGATGATCTCCTCGTGCGAGGGGATCTGCTCAAAGGCCAGCGCCAAGGCCGAATGGCGGAGCCGGTCGAGATGTTCGACCAGCCGAAAGATACGCCCCTGGTAGACCCGCAAGCCTTCCCATACACCGTCGCCGCCCTGCACGACCGAATCGAACGGGCTGATGCCCGCCTCGTCGCGGTGGACCAGCCGGCCGTTGATATTGATCAGCAGGTCGCGGTTCTTTTCGTTAAATTTCTGTAGCATGGCTGATCCGTGTTCTATCGAGTTTAGCCCCGGCACTCGTGCCCGGCGTTGGACCGACCCCGATGCGAAACGCCGGGCACAAGTGCCGGGGCTAAGCTCATACCAGTCGATACCCCCATAGATGTTCGTACAACGCGTTGCACTGGTCAAGTAGCGGGGCGAATCATGAAGGAAAGGGTCCTTCGACTCTCAGGGCCAAGTCGTGCGCCAGAAGCTTCTTCCACTCAATCACGTTCTTATCGCGCCGACGCCTGTAATTGAGACTTGATATCTCGGCATGCCCCGGATCACCTTCCAGCGGACGTGGGACCACTTCCATTCCGCACCTTCTCAGGTCACCTGCCCGTAGCACGGCAATGAAATAAATCTTACCTGGCCTCTCTGATGCCGCTGCTTCCTCGGCACTCTTGTATTTGGCTCGGCAGATAGAGAGCCCCGTCACGTCGTCCTTTCTGGGTCTGAAAGCATCCAGAGCTACGCTTGGATCCACGTCAGGATCGTACCATGCTGCCGGAATCCGGCGATAGAGCAACTCCTCGTCGGCAATAGGTTCCGTTCCGTCGTCGGCAGGCATGCTTCACGCTGGGGAATGGAGAGAATCAGGAGATGAGGATAGAGTGTCGTGATACGACCTCCGAATCCACGAATTTGATGATCTCGATGGATCCATCATCCTCGAGTTCGATGGTCTCGAACACCGGCCCGTCTTTCCACTCGAAAGTGATTCCTCCATCTCCATTGGGAACGACGCGAAGCGGCGGAGGTGCGCCCCCGTCCCGCATTCTCCTGGCAAGATCCCATGCCCGACTGATGATCTTTCGTGACGGCGCCTCGATGCCTTCGTCTTCAAGTTGATCGGGATCCATTCCCCACTCGATCAGTTGGTCGTCAATTACTCTCTTCCAGCCGATCCGGTTCTCTTGAAGTTCCCCGCTCGACAAGGCCGACTCGTCGGCCGCCCCGGTCGCGACAGGCTTTGTGACGGATTCCGAAATGGTCCGGCGGGTATTAGCATCAAGTCTCGTCATCGATCAGCTCCCAATACTCGTGAGCCTCGGCGGAGGTCAGTTCCGTGAAACTGCGAACGATCGTTTCGTGCCCGATGCACAGCCCTTCATCCAGACTTGGGCCGCCCTCATCGGCCGGCTTGACCGGGCCGCGAGCAGTCAACTTCAGATCGAGTATCTCTTGTTCGACCGGCTTTCTTCGCCAGCCATGCACGAGGTTCACGTGTAGCCGACCTCTTTGCGGTTCGATCTCGTAGTGCCACTGGCCGCCAAAGCTCTCCAGTCGAACGGATGACGCTTTGGGCGGCAGTGCGGCCAGGGATGGAAAGAGACCGACCCAATCGCGAGGGTCATTCCAGACGCTTCCCTTGGGAATATGGTTCACATAGGTGACTTCCCACTGATTGGGCCGTAACTCGCCCAAGGACTCCTGGGCCAGAAACTGGCGAAAGGCCGCCAATGCCTTCTGGAAGTCGGGCTCTACTTGCTCAAAACTTGGATAGGGCTTTCCCTCGTGTCCCAGCCAGTTGTAGTGCAACCGCCCATTCTGCACCTGGATCATTCGGTCGTTGTTGCCGTTGCGGATTTGCAGGCGAGACTCGGGAGATTGGGATAGCTTCAATTT